>JANNUW010000251.1:0-5353 GCA_031414095.1 Hyphomicrobium sp.
CTTCAATTCAGGACCAACCACGATCACCGAACGGCCCGAATAGTCGACGCGCTTGCCGAGCAAGTTCTGCCGGAAGCGGCCCTGCTTGCCCTTCAACATGTCGGCGAGCGACTTCAGCGGACGCTTGTTGGCGCCCGTAATGACGCGGCCGCGGCGGCCGTTGTCGAACAACGCGTCGACCGACTCTTGCAGCATGCGCTTTTCGTTGCGGATGATGATGTCGGGCGCGCGCAGTTCCATCAGCCGCTTGAGGCGGTTGTTGCGGTTGATGACGCGGCGGTAGAGGTCGTTCAAGTCCGACGTGGCAAATCGGCCGCCATCGAGGGGAACAAGAGGCCGCAATTCCGGCGGAATGACCGGCACTTGCGTCAGGATCATCCACTCGGGCTTGTTGCCGCTCTCAATGAAGTTCTCGATCACCTTGAGGCGCTTGCCGAGCTTCTTGGGCTTCAGCTCAGTGGTCGCTTCCGAGATTTCCTGGCGCAGATCTTCCTTGATCTTGTTCAGATCCATGCCGCGCAACAGTTCGCGGATGGCTTCGGCACCGATGCCAGCCGTGAAGCTGTCGGGGCCGTGCTCATCGATGGCCGCGTTGTACTGGTCTTCCGACAGGAGCTGGCGCTCTTTGAACGGCGAAATGCCCGGCTCGGTGACGATGTAGTTCTCAAAATAGAGAACGCGCTCGAGATCCTTGAGCGTCATATCCATCAGCAAGCCGATGCGCGAGGGCAGCGACTTCAGGAACCAGATGTGGGCGACGGGAGCGGCCAGTTCGATATGGCCCATGCGCTCGCGGCGCACTTTCGCCAACGTCACTTCCACGCCGCACTTTTCGCAAATGAGGCCCTTGTACTTCATGCGCTTGTACTTGCCGCACAGGCACTCGTAGTCCTTGATCGGCCCGAAGATGCGGGCGCAGAACAGGCCATCGCGCTCCGGCTTGAACGTACGGTAGTTGATGGTCTCTGGCTTTTTGATTTCGCCAAACGACCACGACAGGATGTCCTGCGGGCTCGCGATCGAGATCTTGATCTGATCGAACGTGGGCACCGGCGTGGTGGTCTTGAAGAGGTTTGTAATCTCGTTCATTCGTAGTCTCCCGTGTCGGGGTGTCGGACACTTCCGCTCAGACACCCGAGCCTCGGCTATCGTCTCTGCGCCGTCCGCAACGGACAACGCAGCATGAAAAGTTCCGGTGTCTGACTTTTAAGTCAGACACCAAGCGTTGTGACCGCGCTATTCAGCGGCAGCTGGCGGCAGCAGTGGCCGTACGGGCTCTGGCTCTTCTGTTTTCTCGGCCGTGAGCGCGGCCTGGCTGTCGAGCAATTCGACGTTGAGACCGAGCGCCCGCATTTCCTTGACGAGCACGTTAAAGCTCTCGGGCACGCCGGCTTCGAACGCATCGTCGCCGCGTACGATCGCCTCGTAGACCTTGGTACGGCCAGCGACGTCGTCCGACTTGACGGTCAGCATTTCCTGCAGCGTGTACGCGGCGCCGTAAGCTTCGAGTGCCCAGACTTCCATTTCGCCGAAACGCTGTCCGCCGAACTGCGCCTTGCCACCCAGTGGCTGCTGGGTCACGAGCGAGTACGGTCCGATCGAGCGGGCGTGGATCTTGTCGTCGACGAGATGGTGCAGCTTCAAGACGTACTTGTAGCCGACCGTGACCTTACGATCAAACTGCTCGCCGGTACGCCCGTCGAACAAGCTGACCTGACCGCTCTTATCAAAGCCCGCCATGTTCAGCAGCTCGACGATATCGGCTTCACGCGCGCCATCGAACACCGGCGTCGCGATCGGCACACCGTGCTTCAACAGCTCGGCCGCTGCCACGAGATCAGCATCCTTGATGTTGGCCTTGAACTCGTCGTTGCGATAGATTTTGCCCATCTGATCGCGCAGCGCCTTGGCCTGCCCGGTCTCGTGGAACTGCTGCAGGGCGTCGTCGATCAGGCGGCCCAAACCGCGGCACGCCCAGCCCAGATGCGTTTCCAGAATCTGCCCGACGTTCATGCGCGATGGCACGCCGAGCGGGTTCAGAACCACGTCAACGTGCGTGCCGTCTTCGAGGAACGGCATGTCTTCGCACGGCACGATACGCGACACGACGCCCTTGTTGCCGTGACGGCCGGCCATCTTATCGCCCGGCTGGATCTTGCGCTTCACAGCGACAAAAACCTTGACCATCTTCATGACGCCCGGCGGCAGCTCGTCGCCGCGCTGGAGCTTGTCGACCTTATCGACAAAGCGGCGCTCGAGGCTCTTCTTGGCCTCTTCGTACTGCTTGTTGATGGCTTCGATTTCGCCTTGCGCCTTTTCGTTGGCGAGCCCGATTTCCCACCACTGGCTGCGCGGAATGTCGGTGAGGGCCGCCTCGTCGACCTTGGTTCCCTTGCGGGCACCCTTAGGCCCCTTCGAGACTTCCTTACCCATGAGCGCTTCTTTCAAGCGCGCATAGACGTTGCGGTCGAGGATTTGGAGTTCGTCGTCGCGGTCCTTGGCGAGGCGTTCGATTTCCTCGCGCTCGATGGCCATGGCGCGTTCGTCTTTGTCGACGCCGTGACGATTGAAGACGCGCACTTCGACGATGGTGCCCGAGACGCCCGGCGGCAGACGCAGCGACGTATCGCGCACGTCGGACGCCTTTTCGCCAAAGATGGCGCGCAGCAGCTTTTCTTCCGGCGTCATCGGGCTTTCGCCCTTGGGCGTGATCTTGCCGACGAGGATGTCGCCCGGATGCACTTCGGCGCCGATGTAGACGATGCCGGCCTCGTCGAGGTTCCTCAGCGCTTCTTCCGAGACGTTGGGAATATCGCGCGTGATTTCTTCCGGCCCGAGCTTGGTGTCGCGCGCCATGACCTCGAATTCCTCGATGTGGATCGAGGTGAAGATGTCGTCCGACACAACGCGTTCCGAAAGCAGAATGCTGTCTTCGAAGTTGTAGCCCATCCACGGCATGAACGCGACGAGCACGTTCTTGCCGAGCGCCAGATCGCCCAGATCGGTCGAGGGACCGTCGGCGATGATTTCACCGGCATTGACCTTGTCGCCGACGTTGATCAGCGGACGCTGGTTGATACAGGTGTTCTGATTCGAACGCTGGAACTTGCGCAGGCGGTAAATGTCGACGCCGGGCTTGGACGGATCAGCTTCTTCCGTGGCGCGGATAACGATACGCGTGGCGTCCACCTGATCGACGACGCCGGTACGCCGGGCCGCAATTGCGGCACCAGAGTCGCGTGCCACCACTTCTTCCATTCCGGTGCCTACGAGAGGCGCTTCGGCACGGATCAGCGGCACGGCTTGGCGTTGCATGTTCGAGCCCATGAGGGCGCGGTTGGCGTCGTCGTTTTCCAAGAACGGAATCAGCGCGGCTGCAACCGAGACGAGCTGCTTGGGGCTCACGTCGATGTAGCTGACCTTGTCGGGTGTGACGGGCAGCACGTCGCCGTTAAACCGGCAGATCACGGTTTCGCCGAGCAACTTGCCCTTCTGATCAATTTCAGCGTTGGCTTGCGCGACGCGGTGGCGCATTTCCTCCATGGCCGACAGATAGACCACCTCGTCGGTGACCTTGCCGTTTTCGACCTTGCGATAGGGGCTCTCGATGAAGCCATACTTGTTGACGCGCGCGAATGTCGCCAACGAGTTGATGAGGCCGATGTTGGGCCCTTCGGGCGTTTCGATCGGGCAGATACGGCCGTAGTGCGTGGGATGCACGTCGCGGACTTCAAAGCCTGCACGTTCGCGAGTCAGACCACCCGGTCCAAGTGCCGACAGGCGGCGCTTGTGGGTGATTTCCGACAGCGGGTTGGTCTGGTCCATGAACTGCGACAGCTGCGAGGAGCCGAAGAATTCGCGCACGGCGGCAGCTGCCGGCTTGGCGTTGATCAGATCCTGCGGCATCACCGTGTCGATTTCGACCGACGACATGCGCTCCTTGATGGCGCGCTCCATGCGCAGCAAACCGACGCGGTACTGGTTTTCCATGAGCTCGCCGACCGAGCGCACGCGGCGGTTGCCGAGATGGTCGATGTCATCGATCTCGCCCTTGCCGTCGCGCAGACCCACGAGCGTCTTGATGACGGCAAGGATGTCTTCGCGGCGCAGGACGCGCACGGTGTCTTCCGCGTCGAGTTCCAGACGCATGTTCATCTTGACGCGGCCGACGGCCGACAGGTCGTAGCGCTCCGAGTCGAAGAACAGGCTGTGGAACAGGTTGGTCGCAGCTTCAACAGTCGGCGGTTCGCCCGGACGCATGACACGATAGATGTCCATCAACGCTTCTTGCGTGTTGGAGCTCTTGTCGATGTTGAGCGTGTTGCGGATAAAGGCGCCGACGTTGACGTGGTCGATGTCGAGGATGTGGAATTCCTTGACCTTCTGCTCCTTCAACTCGGCCAGCAGCTTGGCATCGAGTTCATCGCCGGCTTCGGCGTGAATAGCACCCGTCGACATGTCGACGATGTCTTCGGCGATGTAGCGTCCGGCGAGATCTTCCGATGCCAGCAGCACTTCCTTGAGGCCGCCTTCGGCCAATTCGCGGATGCGGCGCGCGGTTACTTTTTCGCCGGCTTTGGCCACGATTTCGCCGGTCTTGGCATCGGCCAAGTCGGCAAGCGGAGTCATGCCGCGCATTTTCTGCGGATCGAATGGCAGCTTCCAGCCGCGCTTTGATTCCTTGATCGGAATCATCTTGTAGAACGTCGACAGAATCTCTTCGTCGTCGAGCCCGAGCGCATACAGCAGCGTCGTCACCGGCAGTTTGCGGCGGCGATCGATGCGCACATACACGACGTCCTTGGCGTCAAACTCGAAGTCGAGCCACGAACCGCGATAGGGTATGATGCGGGCGGCGAACAACAGTTTGCCAGAGGCGTGCGTGCGGCCGCGGTCGTGGTCGAAGAACACGCCGGGCGAGCGGTGCATCTGCGAAACGATCACGCGTTCGGTGCCGTTGATGACGAACGTGCCATTCATGGTCATGAGCGGCATGTCGCCCATGTAGACGTCTTGTTCTTTGACGTCCTTGATCGACTTCGAACCGGTTTCTTCGTTGACGTCAAACACGATCAGGCGCAGTTTCACCTTGAGCGGCGCCGAGAACGTCATGTCGCGCTGCATGCACTCGTCGACGTCGTACTTGGCCGGTTCGAATTCATAGCGAACAAACTCGAGTGTCGCCTTGCCGGCAAAATCCGAAATCGGAAACACCGATTTAAAGACAGCCTGCAAGCCGAAGTCGCTTGAGCGGCCACCGGCCGGCTCCTTCATCATCAGGAAGTCATCGTAGGAGCTCTTCTGAACCTCGATGAGGTTCGGCATTTTCGCAACTTCGCGAATGGAACCGAAC
>JANNUW010000252.1:0-4160 GCA_031414095.1 Hyphomicrobium sp.
ACCAATCGCCTTAGCTCCGCAGGCGTGGTATGGCCAGCGACAACCTCATGATAACCGATACCTGCACGACGTAACGCCTCCTTCTTCACAGCATCACGTGCAGCCGCCGTGCCCTGGTAATGAGCACCGCCCTGATACTCGATGGCATGTCGAGGATTGCACTCCGCATCCACCAGAAGTAGATCGATCCGCTTCGAGTTGATGCAGCTGTAAGCCTGCGGGTCCTGACAGCGCAGAATTTCACCGACTGAAACTTGCGCCATCACCTGCCACTCAGGGTTAAGGCCAATTACAATACGGTCAAGTTCCTTAAAGACCCGCACCTCTCGCTTGTTGAGCAGCGGCTGAATGGTGAACTCCGCCCCCATGACGATCCGTAATTGATCCGCAGCATCGGGTTGCTTCGGCACCGTTGATTCCGGTTTGGGAAACCACTGTTCGAAGGGTGTAGGGCCGTCGCCGCGATTTCGATCCCAGCGCCCACGGTTCTTTTCCCGCCAAGCTTGCCGCCGCATTCTAGAAGTCGCCCGCTCAACTGCTATGCCGACTCCGACAAGCACAACACAGATGAAAATCAGAATAACCTCAGAGGGCATGGCGGCAATCTAGCAGCAATCAACTGGGACGGATAGTTCCGGCAATTGCGGGATGATCGGCCTGCTCAGACGGTACTGGCAAGCGGCGACGGGTTTAATGCTTAACCAACACTTTCCATGATGACCATATCAGCAGGCAAGACAGGCCAATCTTGAGCGCGAAAGGTGGGGCAATCCCCACGAGCAGTCCTCCGATGACCCCGCCAATGGCAGAGGCAACGCCCATCGGCAGAATGAGGGTTACAAACCTTTCGCGGTCCTTGAAGAACCCTGAGACCGCGTGGCGCACAAGTCCGGTCAACACAGTGGGCAAGCTAATCATCATGCTGAGGGAGCCTGCAACCTTGATGGTAACGCCATAGCCAAACAGCAGCGTCGGAATGATGACCTCACCACCCGCTACACCAAGGACGCTGCTGATTGAGCCAATTATGAAGCCAAAGAAAAGCCCGGCGGCAATTCGCAATGCCTCATTCTCTGGCAAAAGGCCCCCGGCAGATTCACCGATGTATGCTTCAACGAAAAGTCCGATGCCAAGGGACAGCAACAGGACAGAAATGAGACGTGACAGGGCCGAGGGTGAGAGGCGTTTGAGCCATGCCGCGCCTATGTAGGCTGCCGTAACCGCTCCCACTGCTATTGCAATGACGAAAGGCAGGTAATCGCCAATGCTTTGCTGGCCCAATGTAAGAAGTCGCGCCGGGATTGCAGCGGCAACCGTGAACAGGCTTACCGCCAAGTTGACCTTTACGGCATCATGCGGGGGCAAGCGCAATGTTCCGAGGAGGTAAGGCAAGCGCAATTCGGCCCCGCCAAGGCCAATCAAGCCGCCTGCGATGCCGACAATCAAACCGATAAGGGAGTTAACGATTTTCCCGCCATACATCAGCGGGGATTAGCAAGCTGCACATGGCGACGCAATGAGTGGTAGAGATTCTGAACTGCCCCACCGACTATTCAACAGGCAGCTTGTTCGGCACGTCTCTGTTGAGAATTGCCAATCATTGGAAAACGGGGCAAGTTGCTTGTCGGAAGGGCTGGGGTAATGGATCGTTTTCCAATAGCGGAACGGCTGGGGCATCTAAAACTTGAAGGCGATGTCATATACGCCGAAGATGCAGGATATGATTCCGCCCGGAAAGTGTGGAACGGTGTTTTCGACAAGCGACCAGCGGCTGTTGTAAGGGTACGTTCGGTAGAAGACATCGTCAGCATCATTGATTTAGCGGCGCAAAGCGATGCGCTTCTGGCAGTCCGGTGTGGCGGCCATAGCCTTCCCGGGTTATCGACCTGCAATGACGGCATAGTGCTCGACATGTCCCTCATGAACCACATCAAAGCGGACCCGGGTGCACGAATTGCCGAGGTAGAAGGCGGGTCACTGTTGGGCGATCTCGACCGCGCGGGAGCACCGCATGGGCTGGTGGTTCCGGCGGGTGTCGTCTCGCACACTGGTGCTGCGGGCCTCACACTCGGCGGCGGCATGGGTTGGCTCAGTCGGCGCTATGGCTTGACCATCGACAGCCTCATCAGTGTCGACTTGGTCACGGCGAATGGGTCAAAAATCACTGCCAGTGCAGAAGTCGAGCCAGAGCTGTTCTGGGGACTGCGTGGCGGCGGCGGCAATTTCGGGGTAGTGACCAGATTCAAGTATCGCATGCACCCCTTGGGGCCTGTTTCGGTCGGAAGCTGGCAATATCCGATAAAGGCGGCAGGAGATGCCCTGAAGTGTCTGCAGGAACTTGCAAATGATGCACCCCGCGAACTTACGACAGGCTTCAACATTACCGGAACGGAACTCAAGGTGACGGCTTTCTGGAGCGGAGCCGAAAAACTGGCCAGCAAAGTGATCGGTCCCTTCGGAACACTTACTGCGGGAGCACTGGGAGAGCACGGCCCGGCAGAGTTCATAGCCCACCAGAGCCGTCATGACGATTTCATGCGCTGGGGCCGCCGCTACTATTCTAAAGGCGGGTTCTTCGGTGACTTGACCGACGAAATCGTCACTGCGTTGGTCAAGGCCGCAGAAACGATGCCGACGCCAGACTCGGATATTTACGCCATCCAACTGGGTGGTGCAGTAACCGACGTCTCTGACTCAGACACTGCGTACACAGGCAGAGCCGCCAAGTACTACTGGCTCGTATCTCCGGTTTGGGATGACCCTTCCGACGACGGGCGCTGCCTGACTTGGGGAAGAAAGATAGCGGCCGAGTTAGCTGTGCTCTCGATGAGCGGCAACTACGTGAACGAACAAGGTGACGTCGGCAAGGAAGTAGCGATGAGCGCCTATGGAGCTGAAAAATACCGCCGCCTCCAGAAGCTCAAGTCGCGTTTCGATCCCAATAACCTGTTTCGGCTGAACCAGAATATCGAACCAGCTTCATGAACGACCCTCCGATCACTTGTTGACGTTTTATTTGCTGACGAATCGTCATCATCTTTTCATCATCATGCTCAATTCACTTGCATCAGAGCGCCTCACGCTTATGCTAATTCGAGGGCAGATTTGACCAGACTCCCGCCATTCAGCAGGAGACTGTATGCCAGAAAACATGCTCATCAGACTTCGTGACCAGCTTGCCCAAGCGATCTTCGATGAAAATGACACCCATCGTCCACCGCCCTCCCTCTCGATTTCACCATGGGTATCGATGTCGATGCTTCAGAAAACCATCCGCCGAGGCGAAACAAATCGCGCCCTGCAAGCGGCGGCAACATTGATGCAGTATGCGCCCGAGAAGCTTTGGCGCAGGCTCGGAGGCATCGCCTTTGAAGACATTGGGGTCGCCGACATTGAAGCCATTTCTCTTACGGTCGCAGGACAATCAGGAAGGCGGTGGCGGGCAGAAATCGGCGGGGAGTGGGCAGTGGCCCAACTTCTTGTAAAACGGCTGGCAGCCGCTCCCAAGTGCCGTGCTGTCGATGATCTTTTTATGCTGGTTGAACGCCATCCCCAATATTGCAAATTGCGTTTGGAGCTGGCGTCAGGCTCAATGGTGGAGTCCATGGAGCTGCTGCGAAATGGTACGAGCCTCGAAGAAAGGGCGTTGGCCATATGGTCTTCCAATGCATTCTTGCGGGAGGGCCATTCGAAAAGATCGAGTCGTGACCCGTTTCAGCTTTTCGAGCAGTTCGAAGTTCTGGGAGTGCCGTCGGAAGTGGTCGCCATCTGCGAACAAGGCTATCGCAAAACCCGCGAGACCTTGCCGCTCATGTTCAGCCTGATTTATCAGAACAAACCGACGACTGTTGATGTGATGGACGATCCCCTGCCCGAAGAACGGATTGTTCATGGAGTGCCCATGTTTGCAGTGGACTATTTCTGCCGGGAAGGCCGGGAATCATACAGGCAGTTCCTGCGCACCGACTGCGTTACGGTAAAATGGTTAAATGCCCACGTTCCTGGAAGTAACCAGATCGCCTTGCTTGGGATGCTCGTGTTTGCGGTCGAGGGTGGGCAGATGCGGAAACGGCTTCGGTGGGAACTTGCGGACAGGCTCCGGGATACGTGGACCCGTGAATGCCATGGACGCTATTGCCCGGATGCGTCAGAAATCCTAG
>JANNUW010000253.1:0-2577 GCA_031414095.1 Hyphomicrobium sp.
TTTGCCCATCGCGCGACGCAGCAAGTCGGCTTGGCCCAAGGTATAGCCGCCCATCACCTGTGCGATCTGAATGACCTGCTCCTGGTAGATGATGACGCCGTAGGTTTCGGTCAGAATACCCTTCAGCATATCGTGCAGACAGTCGACCGGCTCTTCACCGTGCTTGCGATTGATGTAGGTCGGGATATTGTCCATCGGACCGGGCCGATAGAGCGCCACCATGGCGATGATGTCTTCGAAGCGATCAGGCTTCAGGCGCTTCAAACTTTCGCGCATGCCGGTCGATTCAAGCTGGAACACGCCCGCTGTGTCGGCGCGTGCCAGCAGCTGATAGGCTTTGACATCGTCGAGGTCGAGCCCCGTCAGATCGATCTCGATGCCGCGGCCGACCTTGATCAGCTCCACGGCCTTCTGCAAAACCGTGAGCGTCTTCAATCCCAAGAAGTCGAACTTCACGAGCCCGGCCGCTTCGACCAGCTTCCAGTTGAACTGCGTAACCGGCATATCGGATTTCGGATCGCGGTACAGCGGCACCAGTTCATCGAGGGGCCGGTCGCCGATCACCAGACCGGCGGCGTGCGTCGAAGCGTGGCGATATAGCCCTTCCAGTTTTTGGCTGATCTGCAAAAGGTGAGCGACGATCGGCTCGCGATCGCGCTCCTCTTGAAGTTTAGGCTCGCTCTCAATGGCCTCGGGCAGCGTGACCGGTTTAGCTGGATTGTTGGGCACAAGTTTACAGAGGCGGTCGACCTGACCGTAGGGCATTTGCAAAACGCGGCCGACGTCGCGCAGAACGGCGCGGGCTTGCAGCTTGCCGTGCGTGATAATTTGCGCCACGCGGTCGCGGCCGTATTTTTCCTGCACGTAACGGATGACTTCGTCGCGCCGGTCTTGGCAAAAATCGATGTCGAAGTCCGGCATCGATACGCGCTCGGGATTGAGAAAGCGCTCGAACAGAAGGCCGAACCGTAAAGGATCAAGGTCGGTGATGGTCAAAGCCCAGGCGACGACCGAGCCGGCGCCCGAGCCGCGGCCGGGACCGACCGGAATACCTGCACGCTTCGACCACTTGATGAAATCGGCGACGATGAGAAAGTAGCCGGGAAATTTCATGCTCGAGATCACACCGACTTCGAACGCCAGCCGGTCCCAATAGTCTTTCTCGCTAAAGCCCGGCGCGCGCGGCAGGGTCGCGAGGCGTTCGCGTAATCCGTCTTCAGCCTGGCGCTGCAGCTCGGCTGCTTCCGCGGCGAGTTGGCTGGCATCGCCGGTGCCGGCCGTGGCTTGGACGAAGCGCGGCAGGATGGGCTTTTTGCCGAGCGGCCGGAACGCACAGCGCTTGGCGATCTCGATCGTGTTGGCTACGGCCTCGGGCAGATCGGCAAACAAAGCGGCCATGTCGGCGCCGCTCTTGAAGGCGTGCTCGCGCGTGACGCGGCGCCGGTCGTCTTCCACGACATAGCGGCCCTCGGCGATGCACAGCAACGCGTCATGCGCCTCGAAATCGTCGGGCGTTGCAAAGTAACATTCGTTGGTGGCGACGATCGGGATGCCGCGATCGTAGGCGAGGCTCAACAGTTGCGGCTCGACGGCCGCCTCGCTCGCCAAGCCGTGGCGTTGCACTTCAATGTAGAGCCGGTCTCCAAATATGGCATGAAGCGTTGCGATGCGCGTGCCGGCAACGGGCGCTTGACCCTCGCGCAATACCATGTCGATCGGCCCGTCGGGCCCGCCCGTCAGCACGATGAGCCCGGCCGCATGGGCCTGCAATTGCGTCAGCGTGATGTGCGGAGCATCTGTGTCGGCAACGTCGAGATGCGCTTGCGACACGAGCTTCATGAGGTTGGCATAGCCGCTCGCATTCTGGGCCAGCAATGCGATGAGCCCATCGCGTTTGGACGCCACGCGCGGGTTGGCAATCACGCCCGGCTGCGTGCGCTTTTCCCGGCGCTCTTCGAAGTCGAACGCGATCGAAACGCCGGCGATGGGCTGAATGCCCGATGCGGCGAGCTTGTCGGAAAATTCGAGACAGCCAAACATATTGTTGGTGTCGGTCAGCGCCAGCGCGGGCATTCCATCGGCGGCGGCGAGCTTGGCCAGCTTCGGGATCTGGATCGCGCCTTCGAGCAGCGAATAGGCCGAGTGCACCTTGAGATGAATAAAGGCGGGGCCGGAGATGTTCTGATTCGCGGTGTTCATGCCGGCAGCTTAGCGGTTAACCGCCCCAGGACCAAAGCCTTGCGGGCGATTTTGAACAAGTCAGAATTGCGTCGCGAACCCACTGCACCGCAAGTGCGGCGTCTGACCCGGCGTGTCACCGATTAAAATATCAGGATCGTATTCCGGCTCTCGCAAGTTGTCCGCGCAACATCACGCCGTCGCCTTGGTACGCACACTCCTCCCAATACTTGCGTCCCCGGACGGGGCAGCGTCAGCCGCGCCGTCCGGGGACACGTCCAAGCAACCCAGGATGCGATCCCGGCTCAATGCACGCTGTCGCGTGCTTGGCCGGGAACGCAGAATTATTGGGTATCTTCATCATCGCGGCCATGGCACCCCTCCCTAATCTTGCGTCCC
>JANNUW010000254.1:0-10434 GCA_031414095.1 Hyphomicrobium sp.
ATGGGTGTCGTGTCCTCCATAGGAAACAACACTCAAGAGGTGCTGGCCTCGCTGCAGGAGGCCAAATCCGGCATCGTGCGCGCCGACAAGTATGTCGAACTCGGCTTCAAATGCCAAGTTCACGGCGAGCCCAAGCTCGAATGGGAAGCCCAAGTTCCCCGTAAGCCCAAGCGGTTTATGAACCCGGGCGTGGCGTGGAACTACATCGCCATGGATCAGGCTATCAGGGATGCGGGACTTGAGCCGGGCGAAGTCGTTAACGAGCGCACCGGCATCATCATGGGCTCGGGCGGCCCGTCCACGCGCGCCATCGTCGAAGCCGCAGAAACAACTCTGAAATCTGGCGGCCCCAAGAAGATCGGCCCATTCGAAGTTCCCAAAGCCATGTGTTCGGGACCGTCGGCCGCGTTGGCGACCGCCTTCCAGATCAAGGGCACGAACTATTCAATTTCATCGGCCTGCGCCACGAGCGCTCACTGCATCGGCAATGCCGCCGAACTTATTCAGTGGGGCAAGCAGGACATTATGTTTGCCGGCGGCTGTGAAGAACTCGACTGGACGCTGTCGAACTTGTTCGACGCTATGGGCGCCATGTCGTCGAAGTTCAACGCCACGCCAGCATCCGCCAGCCGCGCCTACGACAAAAACCGCGATGGTTTCGTGATCGCCGGTGGCGCTGGCGTTCTGGTGCTCGAAGAGCTCGCCCACGCCAAAGCCCGCGGGGCACGGATCTACGGCGAACTCGTCGGATATGGCTGCACGTCGGACGGCTACGACATGGTGGCGCCGTCGGGCGAAGGTGCTGCGCGCTGCATGAAGCTCGCCATGGCTGGCATCGACGGCAAGAGTGTCGGCGAAATTGACTACATCAACCCGCACGGCACCGGGACGCCAGTCGGCGATGAGCGGGAAATTCAGGCCATCCGCGATGTTTTCGGCAAGAGCATCCCCGCGATCGCCGCCACCAAGCCGCTGACCGGGCATTCGCTCGGCGCCATTGGCGTGCAGGAGGCCATTTTCTCGATTTTGATGATGAACAACGGTTTCATCTGTGAAAGCGCCAATATTGAAGAACTCGACCCGGCCTTCGCCGACATCCCCATCGTGCGCAAGCGTCGCGACAACGTCACGCTTAACCGTGTGATGTCGAACAGTTTCGGATTTGGCGGGACCAATGCAACTCTCGTCTTTAGCCGGTACGAAAGTTAATTGCTGATCTTGGCTTGACCCTTGCAGACCTCGAGGCGAGGTTCACGCGAAGGTGCCAGGCATGACTTTACACACCACGGGACGCGGCTGGTTTAGCAGCGGTGGTTCCGTTCCCGATTGCGTAGCGAGGACATTGATGGCCGAAATCGACATTGCAAAACCAGGCCCCCTGATGGCCGGCAAACGCGGCCTCATCATGGGTGTCGCCAACGATCGCTCCATCGCCTGGGGCATCGCGCGGGTCTTGGCCGGGCAAGGCGCCAAACTCGCGTTCAGCTATCAGGGCGATGCGTTCGGCCGCCGCGCCATTCCGCTCGCTCAGTCGGTCGGGTCCGAGGTTATCGTACCGTGTGACGTGGCTGATCTGGCCAGCGTCGACAATGTGTTTGCCGAAATCAACAAGGCGTGGGGCGGGCTCGATTTCGTCGTCCATGCGTTGGCGTTTTCCGATCGCCGCGAGCTTGCTGGCCGCTATGCTGACACCTCGCGCGAGAACTTTACGAACACGATGCTGATCTCGTGCTTCTCGTTCACCGAGATTGCCAAACGCGCGGCCGAGCTGATGCCCAACGGCGGCTCGCTGCTGACGTTGAGCTATGGCGGAGCGACGCGATGGGTGCCGTCATATAACGTGATGGGTGTCGCGAAGGCAGCATTGGAAGCCTCCGTGCGCTATCTCGCAGCCGATCTTGGACAGCAGGGCGTGCGCGTTAATGCTTTGTCGGCGGGCGTTATGCGAACGCTGGCCGGTGCTGGCGTTTCGGATGCGCGCTCGATTTTCAATTACCAGCGTGATCACGCACCGTTGCGGCGGACGCCGACGCTCGATGAACTCGGTGGCTCGGCGCTCTATCTGCTGTCGCCGTTGTCGGGCGCGGTAACCGGCGAAGTACACTTTGTCGACTGCGGCTACAACACTGTCGCGATGCCGACGCTCGAAGCGCTTAAAGCTGCCGAAAGCGATGCTGGGGCTGCGGGTCGCAAGCCTGGCGAAGCGGCAGAGTAGGCCGGCTACAAAGTTAAGCTATCGACGTCTAAACGAAAAAGCCGGTGCTCAAGCACCGGCTTTTTAGTCTTGGCTAGAAGATCCGGCCCTAAGCGTCGGCCTTGGATTTGGCCAATGCTGGAACGGCTGACGGATTGACGATTTCCATCGGGCGGCGCTTGGGGGCCGGCGGCTGGAAGGCCCGGCGCGCGTGGAATTCGCAGTACGGCAGGCCCGTTACCTTGCCCTTGCCGCAGAAATGGAAGTCGGCCATCTGCGGATCGCCGATCGGCCAGCGGCACGAGCACTCGGTCAACGTCTGAATGGTCTTGCGCTCTTTAAGCGGGATCACGAGTTCTTCGACTGCGGGCGTGAATGGTTCGGCATCGGGCTGATAAAGCTGGCGCACCAGGGGATTGCCGTTGGTGGCAAAGCGGGCCTTGCCCATGCGGTTTTTGACGTTGGCAGCCGCTGCGGCGCGCGCCCGGGGCCGATGGCTTTTCATACGTGATGTCGTCGCCCGTCCGGAAAGTCCGAGCCGGTGCACTTTACCGATCACGGCATTGCGCGTGACCTCGCCGAGACGGCCGGCAATTTGGCTCGCGCTCAGCCCTTCGCTCCATAGCTTTTTCAAAAGCTCGACGCGTTCATCGTTCCAGCCCACCATTCGGGTGCTCCCAACAAATATCGTGGTAGAGCGGCGCTCAAGAGGCGCGCTCCGGTGCTCAGCGGGAACCGGTCGGCGCAAACGGCAGCTGCTATAGACAAAGCAGCGCGCAGCACAAAGCCGGGCGATCCCGCAACAAAAACTCAAAGGTTAAGACGCTGAACAACGATTGCGCGTAATAAAAACTGCGGGCGCAACCCGACAGGGGCAGCCCAACGCGCTCCGGAAAAACGATACTGAGAGACACCCCAAATAGGGTTCGCGAATAAACGCGGCGTCTCGGGTCCGGTAAGCAGGAAACTACAACATCTGGATTCCCCGCTACAAGCCGGGACATGGCTTCACGAAGCTATTGACAGGTCTCGCGTGGCCGTTCAGCCACAACTTGATTCGACGCCGCCCGCAATGAGGGCGTTTTCGGGCGCGTGGGCGCAGCTTGTCCCCGAATATCTGGCAACGGCGGGTAAGTATTCTGTGCGTGGCTCTGGTGACAGCCCATCGTTGACAGCAAAGGCCGCACTCACGTATCAACGCTTTTTTCCAGGCCGCCGGACGGGCGGCTTTTTGAATTTTCAGGGGAGAGGCAATGGACCTAGCGTCCAAGCCCCTGCAGGGCCAACCTGCCAAAGATGCCACCGCGCACGGCCCATCGCCAGCGGTCATGGGAACCTACGCGCGCCAGGATATCGTATTCGCGCGGGGCGAGGGATCGTGGCTGGTTACCACGCAAGGGCAGCGCTATCTGGATTTCGGGTCGGGCGTTGCCGTCAACGCCCTCGGCCATGCGCATCCGCGCCTAGTCGCCGCTCTGACACGCCAAGCCGGATTGGTCTGGCACACCTCGAACCTCTACCGTGTCGAGCGTCAAGAAGAGCTGGCTGAACAGCTTGTCGACGCTACATTTGCCGACAAAGTCTTCTTTTGCAATTCGGGTGCCGAGGCCTGCGAAGGCGCGATAAAGGCCGCGCGCCGCTTTCACTTTGTCGCCGGTCATCCGGAACGCTGGCGGATCATCACCTTCGAGGGTGCCTTCCACGGCCGCACGCTGGCGACCATCGCTGCGGGCGGTAACGAGAAATACCTCGAGGGCTTCGGCGAACCCGCACCCGGCTTCGATCAGGCCGGCTTTGGCGATCATGCCGCGCTCGAAGCCGCCATCGGGCCCGAAACCGCCGCCATTCTGATCGAGCCCATCCAGGGCGAAGGCGGCGTCCGCGCGGTCCCGATCCAATGCCTCGCGGGCCTGCGCGATCTTTGCGACAAGCACGGCCTACTTCTTATTTTCGACGAAGTGCAAACTGGCATGGGCCGCACGGGGAAACTGTTCGCGCACGAGTGGGCGGACGTCACGCCCGACCTCATGGCGGTCGCAAAGGGCCTCGGCGGCGGTTTTCCGATCGGCGCTATTCTGGCGACGGCCGAGGCAGCCAAGGGTCTGACGCCGGGCTCACACGGATCGACGTTCGGTGGCAATCCGCTTGCAACCGCGGTTGCGGCCGAAGTGCTCGCCATCGTTCGCGAGCCGGCGTTTCTGGAGAGCGTGCGGCTACGGTCAAACCAGCTGAAACAGGGTTTGGCGCAGCTTATGGATCAATATCCGGCGGTCGTCGAAGACGTCCGCGGGCAAGGACTGCTGACGGGCCTCAAACTCAAACTTCCGGCAGCCGATGCCGTCAAAGCGATTATGGCCGAAAAACTTCTCGTCGTGTCGGCAGCGGAGAACGTCATTCGTATTATGCCGCCTCTCAACGTCTCGGACCAAGAGTTGAGCGAGGGCCTCGAACGGCTGTCGCGCGCCTTCAAGGGTCTCACAAAAGCGAAAACATCATAATGTCGAACCGCAAACGAGCGTCGTTGCAGATTGCTGGCGCAGCACAGGTCAAGCCAGCCGGTTGCCGGCATTTTCTCGACCTTGATAGCGTCGACGGCAAAACGCTGCGCCGGATTATCGATGCGGCGCATTCCATGAAGGCCGCCGGTAAACGCGTGCCGCAAAAACTGCGCCCCAAGAACATCGAAGACCAGATACTGGCGCTCATCTTCGAAAAACCGTCGACGCGCACGCGCGTGTCGTTCGACGTCGGCATGCGTCAGCTGGGCGGACAAACGATATCGCTCAACCACGACGACTTGCAGCTCGGCCGCGGCGAAAGCATTTCCGATACCGCGCGCGTCCTGTCGCGTTATGTCGACGCTATCGTTCTGCGCGCCAATTCGCACGAGACGCTCGAGGAACTGGCGCTGCATTCGGCCGTTCCTGTCATCAACGGACTGACCGACAAGACGCATCCCTGTCAGATCATGGCCGATGTGATGACCTTTGAAGAACACCTGGGCCCGATCAAAGGCCGCACCGTTGCCTGGGTCGGCGATGGCAACAACGTCGCCGTGTCGTGGATGCACGCCGCGCAGCGCTTCGAATTTACGCTGCGGCTTGCCTGCCCCGCCGAGCTGCAGCCTGAGAAAGAGTATCTCGATTGGGCACGCCGCGAGAAGGCCGCCGTGACGCTGACCGCCGACCCCGTGAAGGCTGTCCGCGGAGCCGATTGCGTCGTCACAGACACGTGGGTCTCGATGGGTCAATCTGACGCCGCGCGCCGCAAGCAATTGCTGAAACCCTATGCGGTCGACGCCAACCTGATGGCCAAGGCTGCCGAAGGCGCCATCTTCATGCACTGCCTGCCGGCCTATCGCGGGCACGAGGTTTCGGCCGAAGTTCTGGAAGGGCCGCAGTCGGTCGTTTTCGATGAGGCGGAAAACCGGCTGCATGCGCAGAAGGCGATCCTTGCGTGGTGCCTGGGCGCGGACTGAGGACAGACCAACCGGCGTCGACCTGAACCCGATGGACCAAAGCTCGAAACGCGACGAGATGGCTGACACACCCACACAAGCGAAAGCCGCGATACTATCCGTCGGTGATGATTCCGTTCTGCCTTTCCAGACCGATGATCCCGGCATCAAGGGCCGCATGGTCAGGCTGGGCTCGTGTATCGACACGATACTCAAGCGCCACGCTTACCCCGACAGCGTCAGTGAAATTCTGGCTGAAGCCGTCGCTTTGACTGCAATGCTCGGCGTCTCGGTACCCGCCGAAGGCAAGCTGTCACTCCAACTGCGCTCCGACGGGCCTGTGCGTTTTATATTCGTCGACCTCGAGGCCGGCGGGCTCATGCGGGCGACGGCCAGCTTCGACACCGCGTGCGTCGAAGAGGCAGGAAAATCTGGCAAGGTTCCCGCTTCAGCACCCTTACTGGGCACCGGACATTTGGCGTTCACTGTCGAGCCCGGCGAAGGCCTTGAAGGCAGCCAGGGCATCGTCGCGCTTGATGGCGGCACACTTACGCAAGCGGCCCAAAGTTATTTTCGTCAGTCCGAACAATTGCCCACGTATTTGCGCTTAGCGGTTGCCAAGCATTACGTGCCCGGCGCGCCTGACGCCGGTCCGGTGTGGAGCTGGCGCGCGGGCGGACTGATCGTGCAGCATCTGCAGCAGCCGCTCGATGACGCGGGCGCGCCAGACGACGGGGCGACGCCCGGCGCAGACGACTGGAACCGCGTGCGCATGTTGGCCGAGACAGTCGAAGATCACGAGTTACTCGATCCCGCGTTAGCCGCCGATCATCTGGCATACCGGCTGTTTCACGACGAAGGCGTGCGCGTGTTTGCGCCGCGTTCGCTTGCGGTCCATTGCCGTTGTTCGCGCGATCGTGTCGAAGCATTTTTAAAGAGTTTCGGGCGCGAACAGCTCGCCGATATGCACGAAGCCGACGGCAACATCGCCGTCACCTGTGAATTTTGCAGCACCACTTACCGCTTCGGTCCCGCCGACCTTTAGAGCCGTCTGGCTTTAAAGGTTTTTCGGCTCGCCATCAGAAAATGTAGAAATCGGAGGCGGCGAGCGCCGTGCCGGGGTTCAAGTGCGCGAACACGTGGGCGCCGCCGAAGCCACGGCCATTGCTGTCGTACGTGAGATCGCCGGTTGCTTGACGGTAGATGATATGGTCGTCGAACTCGGCAGCTCCGCGTCCGGCATGGAAAGCTTCTGCGATCAGCGCACCAACAGCACCGGCATTCGCAAACAAATTATGGTTGAGATAAATGCGGTCGATGCCTGATTGAAAATCGCCGATGTGATCGACGTTGCCGTTGCCAAAAGCGGCGAAGTAAAACGTGTCCGCATCGGCCCCGCCAAACAATTTATCCTTATTTCTCCCGCCAAACAGACTGTCTTGGCCAGCGCCGCCGCGAAGGATATCGTTTCCCTGCGCGCCAGCGAGCACGTTGTCGGCGCCGTTGCCGATGATGACGTCTTTGCCACGTCCGGTGCTCGCGTTTTCTATCACGACTCCATTGGCAATCGTGTATCCGCCGTAAATTCCTTTTGCATAAGATGCGACGCCGCCGCCGGTCGCTGAATTGTCGAGCGTCGCCGCTGTCAGATTAATGACAACGTTACGGGCGCCGCCATAAATGATGGTGTCGATACCGCCCGTATCCCATAGGCATGACCAGGCTGTACCGGCGGCATTGACACCGGGCAATGCATAGACGTCGTTGCCGCTGTGAGCGGTCGTGTTGGCGCCATAGAGATATTGGATCGCGGCGATATCGAACGCCATCGGCCCGCTCTCGTAGCCGTATCGGGTCAAGCCCGCGCCCGCTGGATTTTGAGCCAACGCCCAACCGTCGTTGTAGGACATCGCCGTGTAAAGGCCCTGATTGAGATTGTTGGCGCCAAGGTCGCTGTCGTTGAAACCTGTCACGCCGGGAAAAACGCCCGATCCGCCACCATCGTCGTGGGGATGGGCTAGGCCGATGCCGTGGCCGAGTTCATGCACGAACGTCAATAGGTCGTAGCCGCCACGCCCGAAGCCGCCGGGGCTGAAGAGATCATAATTGAAATAGCCAAAGGCCTGATTGTTGGCGCCTAAAATCAGCGCGCCATCGGAGTCGCCCCACATTGCAGATTCAGGTGTGCCATGCTCTCCGAGGGCACCCGGCAGCCGCGCATCTGAAACCAAGCGTTCAATAAGTTGAGCCGCGTCCGGAGTCGAAACTTGCACGAAGGAGATATTGGCGACGTCGCTCCACGTCTGGAATGCGCGTGCGAGCCCCGCAGCCGCGGCGGCATTCCAGACATTGCCTTGATAGGTATCGAGATAGTAGGTGATGACGGTGGTCGAGCCCGGCGCTGCCGCGGCGTCGTTCCACTTCCAGCCGCCCCATAGAAGGGCATCTGTGTAAGTCTGACCGGAAAAGGCAATCTGGGTTGGCAATGTTGGCATTGAACCATTGTCCTTGATCGAGGGCCGGCCGCAGGAAAGAATCGAGACGATTGGCGCGTCGATTCGACATTCCCGCGATGAAGTTACCAACGGTGGGCGGATTTGTTTTGTGCAGTTTTGGATAGACTGATTTTTTCCAGAACGTGTGTGTCAAATTTAGACCCGGTCCGTCACACTTCTGATTGAATGCTATGTCGCTAGACACGCAATGGGCGAATGCTGCGGAGAGACACCTGCTATGTGGATAAAGATGGCCTGCTTTTCGCTTCTGGTTGCAGCCGGCTTATGCGCTTTGCGGAGTCCGGCGAATGCGGGTGCAAAGCTGCACGCCAGCGATGCGGGCACGCTCGTCATCACGCTTTCGGGCGACGTTGGTCTCAATCCGACCAATCAGACCGTTGACCCCAAAGGCGTCACCGACGGTGGCTTCCAAACATGGGCCGACACGACCGCCAGCATCGACGGCGAGATCAATGGCGACCTCAATTTCATGAATGTCGAAACGGTCGTTACAGAGCGCAATGATCTAGCCCCTGACCTCAAGGGTCAAAGCGGACCGTTCAATTTTCGCATGCACCCCAACGGGCTCAGGCATCTCGTCGGCACGGGCTACAACGTGCTGTCGCTCGCCAACAATCACTCCATGGATTACGGCGTGCCGGGCCTCCAAGAAACGCTCAAGAACGTGGCGGCGTTGAGCGGCAAGGGTGTTCTTGCCGCCGCCGGCATTGGACATGATTTCAACGAAGCGGCGCGCACCAGTTTGTTCAGGATCAAGGGCACGACCATTGCCTATGCCGCGACCGGCATTATCACCAACGATCTCGAACGCCATCATGCTGGCCCTGCAAAACCCGGCCAGACTTCGTTTCGCAACGCCGGCGACTTTGCCGCCGTGCGCAAGGGATTGACCGCATCCGCCGCCGATCTGCGCATTCTTTCCGTCCACTACGGCATCGAGGGTCAGGTCCGCACCGACGATCGCCAAGTGGCTGATTTTCGCGGTCTTGGCGCCGATAAGGACGGCATCGATCTCATTGTCGGCCACCACGCGCATGTCGTTCGCGGCGTCGAGATGCGCGGCAAGTCGCTGATCTTTTACGGCCTCGGCAATTTCCTGCATCACGGCACGGCCAACATCACCGGCAAGGGCGTGTGCCGCGACTACGGCTTGTTTTCGCGCGTCTATCTTTCCAAGGGAGCTGACGGCCGCTGGGCGGTCAAAGCCGTTGAGGCCGTTCCGATGAGTGACACGCACCGCAAAACGCGGCGTCTCATCGGAGGCAGCGGAGTGGCGCGCATTCATGTGCTCAACTACTTGGCGTCGACGCTGGATAACACGGCCTCGGGCGCGAAGGGCTTACGCTTTACGCCGCAAAAGAGCGGCAGCGGGCTATATTGCGTGCCGGGTGCGGACAAACTCAGCGGTGCCATCGGGGCCTTGTGCAAGGCTTACACGCCCGCGCCGCCGATTCCTGAAAACGTGCGCGGCTCCATCGCGGCCTCCTGCAGCCGGTAATCAGGTCTCGGCCCAGTCTGCGAGGCGTCCGAGAAACATCATGCATTTGTCGAGTTCCGATTGCGCGATCCACTCGTTGGCCGTGTGCGCCTGTGCGATATCGCCGGGGCCGCATACGACAGACGGCGCCCCCGCGCCCTGGAACAGTCCAGCTTCGGTTGCGTACGATACTGCGAACGTTTCGTTCTGCTGTGCGAGATTGAGCGCCAGCGCCACGACTTCCGAATCCCGGCTGGCGCCAAAGGGCGGCACGGCATTGGTTTGCACGATGGTGATGCGGGCTTCAGGCGCCACGCTTTGCATGTCCGGCAGACACGCGGCTTGCGCAAAAGTCCGCAAGCGTTGCTCGATGCCTTGTACATCGAGCCCCGGCAGCGCCCGGACTTCAAAGCCAAACGTCGCGCTCACGGGTACGATGTTGGTCGCCGTACCGCCGTTGATGAGCGTCACCTGCAGTGTCGGATAAGGCGGCGTGAACCTAGGGTCGGCATGCGAGCGCTTGAGATCGTGTTCGATGCGTAAAAGCTCGCCGATCAGCTGGCCTGCATAGCTGATGGCGTTGACCCCCAGATGCGCCATGCTCGAATGGGCCGCGCGCCCCTCGACGGTGACGTTCCAGCGGACCGGTCCCTTGTGCGCATCAACGACCGTCATGCCGGTCGGCTCGCCGACGATCACCATGCGCGGGCGCACCAGGCGGCTGCCCATTTGCGCGATCATCGGCCTCACGCCGTGACAGCCGGTTTCTTCGTCATAAGAAAAAATGAGA
>JANNUW010000255.1:0-4932 GCA_031414095.1 Hyphomicrobium sp.
GCCGGCGTGATCGAGGCGGTCGACAAGTCGATGATCTTGGGATTTTCCGACGATGTCGCCGTGCGCGTGAGGGGCACTGCCGAGCAGGCGCGGGTCGACATCCGATCGGCGTCACGCTTTGGCAAAAACGATTTCGGCCACAACGCCGGCCGCGTCCGCTTGCTGTTGAAAGAAGTCGTGGCGCGGCTCGAAGAAACGGTGCCGTCAGCCGATGGCGAACGGCCTGGTGTTGCGGGCAAGGCGGTCAAACCCGGGCTTAAGCCGGAGAAAGAACGTGGGTCGAAAAAAGAGATCCCGCGCAAGTCAAAAGACCGCGATCGATGAGGTGCTCGACGTGGGCCAGAACCGAAAGCGTGGCCGCCGGTAGCAACTTAGTGTCGAGACTTTCATAAACGACAGCGGCGATCTCGTGCACGGTCCCGGATCCCGCGGCGACCAGCTGTATGATTTCCTGTTCGCGCATCCGGCGGTGAATAAGGTGCGCTTTGACCATGCGCTGGGGCGCTTCGAGCCGCCCGCCGTGGCCGGGTAGATAAAGCGTGTCCTGCCGCGCCAGCAGCGCTTCGAGCGACGCAAGGTAGGCGGCCATACTGCCTTCGGGCGGGGCGATGACGGTGGTGCTCCAGGCCATCACATGATCGCCTGAAAACAAAACACCGCCGGGCAGTGCAAAACACAGATGGTCCGGCGCGTGACCAGGCGTATGCAACGCTTCAAGCTGCCAGCCGTCTCCCCCGATGCACTCCCCGCCGGTCAGGCGAATATCGGGCACGAAGGTCTGATTAATGTAGCCCTTTGCTTCGATCGGAGGCGTCTGCGCGCGGCCATAAGCGCAAGTGAAAGCGCCGGTCGCATTCTTTAAGCGGCTGGCGCCATCGATGTGGTCGCGGTGGGCGTGGGTGATGAAAATATGCGTGATCGGCCGGCCATTTGCTGCCGACAGGATGGCGTTTACGTGGGTTTCATCGTCGGGTCCCGGATCGATTACGGCGAGAGTTTTGTCGCCGGTGAGGTACGTGTTGGTGCCGCGGAACGTCAGCAATCCAGGGTTATCGGCGACCACGCGCACGACGCCGTCGCACATTGGCGTTGGCGCGCCGTACGCAAAATCCATCGTTGTTTTATGATTTAACGGGCTGGACATTGCACGTGAATTGCCAAAGTTGAGACTATCCTGGCGAGTTGCATGCCATCCCTTTTTTTATTGAAACCGTCTGTCGCGCGCGGCGTATCTTATACGCGTTTGGTACGTTAAGGGTCACTCAACGTCATGACAGATAAAAAACCTACGGAGCAACAAGATATGCAGCGATTGATTTCAGCGGCGCTTGCGGTTGTCGCGCTCATTGCCGGCGGTGCCCACGCGTTTGCAGCCGACGCGGCCGGATCGTGCGGCAAGGGCAAGGTCTTCAACCCCGATACGCAAACGTGCGTCGCCAAGCCCAAGCGGACAGGTTCGGGATCGCATAGCGGGTAGCCGTACTGCGGCCTAACCCGTTTTTGGCAATGTTGTAAAAATTGGTCGGAGCGAGAGGATTTGAACCTCCGACCCCTTGCTCCCGAAGCAAGTGCGCTACCAGGCTGCGCTACGCTCCGCCCGACCAGTCGGACAGCCAAAACTCTGAAATCTCAGTTTGTTGGCGATCTCTCGCCGTTTGTCGCAACCGGGGTAGGGCTGCAGGCGAGGCGCTTCTATAGCGGCACTCGGCGGTTGCTGCAAGGCCTACAGAAAAAGCCGGAATCGTCCCGCCAAATCGTCAGGCGTTGGGGGCAAACACCGCGCGGACGACGGCCCCTGGCGCGCGCGCGGACGTATTTGTTAGAGCCTGCTGGATGGTGAACTGGCCGCAGGCTGCCGCCAGTTCAAGTTGCATATTGGAGATCGGTGAAGACGGCTCGCAGGCGTGCTCAGTTGATCGCTACGGCTTCGTCGCCGGGCGCTTCTTTGGCATCGACAAGTGCCGGGTCGACATTCGGTAAGTCCTGTTCGTCGTCGGCGACGGCTTCCGCTTCGGGCGTTGGGGTGTCGCTGTCGGACGCTGTTACGGGTTCTGGCGCACTATCGGCTTCGGCCGTCTCGGCGGCTTCGGCCTCAGAGGGTGCGTCGGCGGCAGCCTCTACTTCTGGATCGACGGCCTCAATAGTGGGTTCTTCTTCGGTTGAAGGATCGGCCTGGGCCGCTTCCAGAGCAGGCTCCTGCGCGACGGCTTCGTCTGCGATTGGGGGTGCTTCCTCCGCTTCAGCCGCTTCGATGGTTGCCTCTTTGGCGGCCCCTTCTGAGGCTGAGGCTTCAGCGGCCTCGTCTACTGGTGCGGCTGCTTCCTGTTGGGCTGGCGTGACTGGCGCTGCTTCACCTTCCGCTGTGCTGGCAACGGCGTTCACGGGTTCAGCCATCTCCAAACCGCCGACTTCGGGCATCAATAAAGCCGTTCCGCAGGCGGCGATCGCCTCTTGATTGGGTTCGGCCACGGTTTTTTGTTCGGCTTGCGGGGCCGCGAGTGGGGGTGCCGCCCCACTGACGATGAATTCCATGAGTTCGTTAGCGGCTTTAACCAGCGGTTCGGTCTTGCAATTCATCTCCATAGCCATGCGCAGACAGGCCATCCTGTGGTCACTGAGGTCCATATGTCACTCCATCGATATTGGGGCGCCCTACTCGCTCCCAAGTAAAGCACAAGTAATGTAGCACAACGATAACTTCAGAGATAGCTAAGCTATTATAATCAAAGGAAATTATTTAAAGTCTTCGTTGTGCGTTGCGGTGCACCTAGATTAGCCGCGCAACTAGTGAGGGTTACGCGCACGGACTCAACAAACGTGCAAACTGCGGAAGCGAAATTATCTGCCGTTCAGTCCGGCGTTTCGCAAGTGCGAATAGCGCTTTTTGGCTATGTCGTTGGCTTCGTTCGCCGAATCACCCGTTAGTTGAAAAGGCGCAACCGCATCGAGGCCCCGTTACATGCATCTCGTCCAGATTTTGCTGCCCCTCAACGATAATGACGGGCATCCGCTCTCCAAGGACCTGTTCGAGACGGTCGCGCACGAGTTGACCGAGCGCTTCGGCGGTGTCACCGCCTATACCCGGGCGCCTGCCGATGGCCGTTGGCGGGAAGAGGGCCGCGCCACCAGTTCCGATGAGGTGGTGGTCGTTGAAGTCATGGTTTCGAAGCTCGATAAAGCGTGGTGGGCCAGCTACCGCGAGGCGCTCGAGCAAACGTTCCGGCAACGGCAGATTATCGTGCGTGCGCAGAACATCGCTGTGCTGTGAGCATGCTCTCTGCGCGAACCGACTCTCCGTTGGGGGTCTCCCCGGCAAGCGGTTAGGCGCGGAGAAAAGCCAGGAGAAGTGCTTATTCTGCGCAAGTACTAGAGTTTTGGCCTCGTTACTTTACGCAAGGTGTTGGTCTTTTTGCCTCTCCCCACCCCTAACCTTCCCCTGGAGAGGGGAGAGAACGTTCCGCATTATGGGTGTCCCACATCGTTGCGCTGGCCGGGCCGAAGCCCGTGCCAAGCGGGGCGTTGCGTTGGGCTCGGCCGTGGCGGGTGCTGGCGTGCTTTGCGGGTCACTCCTTACGAAAGAAGGCATCCACGCGCATACCCGGCAGCAGTGGCACCGAGCCATCGAGGTCGATGGTCACTTCCAGAACGTCAACGTCGTTGGTGCGGCGCGGCCCGCGGGGTCCGATCTTGGCTTGTCCGAGTGAAGGTGCCATGCGCGAGACACGGCCCTCAAACTCCTTGCCCGGGTGCGCCACACTCCTCACGAAGGCCTTTTGACCGATGGTGACCTTGGCCACGTCGCCCTCATCAATCTCGGCTTTGACGCGGACTTGCGAGACGTCACCGGTGACGACGAGAGGCAACTCGGGCGAGGGTGCTACGATCTCTCCGACCTTGGCATTGAATTGCAACACAGTGCCGGCTTGCGGCGCACGGATGCGCGTTTTTTCAAGCATCGCTTCGGCCATCCGCACTTCCGTGCGGGCGGCGGCGACCTGACTTTCGGCGCTCGTCGGTGCTGGCAGGTTCGATTTGCCCTGCGCTTTGACGTAGGCTTGGCGCTCGCGGTCAAGGCGGTCGCGAGCATCCTTGAGGCGTTTGCGCGCGTCAGCGACGTTTTGATCGGTGCCCGATCCGTGGTGCTTGGTCGAGATGGCGTAATCGAGTTCGATACGTGCGCCGGTCACAGCGCGCTCTGCCGAATAAATGGCATCGTCGGCTTTGCGAACGTCCTCGCGGCCCGATGCGAAATTCTTTTCGCGCTCATCGCGCAATGCTTCGGCTTGCGCCTCGGCGGAGGTCAGACGGGCGCGCGCTTCGGCATCGTCGAGGCGGATCAGCAATTCGCCGTCTTCGACTTTGTCTTCGACTTTCACCAGCGTCTCTTCGATGCGCCCAAGCACCGTGGTGCCCAGCCTTATCTCGCCATTCTTCGGCTCGACGCGGCCGGGGGCGGCGGCCACCCAGTTGATCACCGGGTTGGCGGCGGCATCATACCCCGTGGATTTTGAGGGGTTTGTTTGCACATAGGCGACGTAAGCGCCGCCGGCAGCGAGGGCGGCAAGAGCGATAACGGAGAGCGTTTTAAGCATGGCACGTGTCTCGTTTCGTGGGTGATGAGGGCGTTGCTGGGTTTGGGGTGTCTCAATGGGCGCTTGCGCTCGCGGCTGTTGGAGGACCATCGCGGGTCGGCCGTTCATCGGCGACGATGATACCGTCTTCGATGCGGATGATGCGGTCGGCGTAAGGCAAAGTTCGATGATCGTGCGTCACGGCCAGCACGGCGCGTGTGGGATCTTTGGCAACGGAGGCCAGGAGTTCCATGACAGCTTTACCGTTTTCGCTATCAAGCGCGGCGGTCGGCTCGTCAGCCAGTATGACGGAAGGCCGGCCCGAGAGCGAGCGGGCGATGGCGACGCGTTGTTTTTCGCC
>JANNUW010000256.1:0-1407 GCA_031414095.1 Hyphomicrobium sp.
TGGTCGATCATCACCTGGGTGGCCCAAAGTGGCGTTGGTTCATCGCCAGTGCGGGCCAGCAGCTCCTGCCCCATGCCGCCGTCCAGAAGTGTGATGCGTGCCATCCATATGCCCTTTTACGACCGTCTGCGCGTCGACGCATCGTACTAAGAACGTGGTTGGCTGCCCGTCAATTGAAGAAAGCGATCTGCTTTCGGCGGGTCACCCTGGTGTCACCCCAACTCGATCTCGCCATCGACGACGTGGTTGAGGTTGGTGCCTTCGGCAGTAAGCACCATTCTCACCTTGAGCTTGCCGCGGCCGGTCAGCGATTGCTCGCGCACGATGCGTTCGATTTCCTGTTGCGAGGTGACGCCGACGTGCTTCAGGAACTTGCGCATCGACATGTTGAATTTTTCGTCTTGCATGATGCCAATCCTTCGTTGTGAAATAACCGAAAAGCTAACCTGCAACGGCCTTGATCAGTTTCTTGGCGTCGTCCGAGTCCCAGGCTGCCTCGCCCGTCAATCGCCCGATTTCCTTGCCTTCGGCATTGATCAGAAGCGTCGTTGGCATGCCGATGATCTTCAGCGGCGAGCTCATTTTGGCGGTCGGGTCGACGTAAAGCTTGAGGCTCGACACACTGATGCTGTCGAGAAACTTCCGCGCTGCCTCGACCCCGCCGCGATCGACGCTCAGCGCGACCACCTCGAACTTGTCCGAGCCGAGGTCCTTCTGCAGACGATCGAGCGCCGGCATCTCCTTGCGGCACGGCACGCACCACGTCGCCCACACATTCAACAACACGACGCGGCCCTTGAAATCGGCGAGCGTCTTGGCAGCCCCCGTGCCATCGACAAAGGAGATATCGCCCAGCGCCTCGGGTTCACGCTTGAACACGAACTTGATCATCTCGCCTTGCGACAGCGGGTTGCTGCTCGATGTGGGCGTCGCGGTCGCCTGCGCAATCTGCTGCCGCTCGGCCTCGGTGGCGTTGTCAGCGCTGCGCGCAATGACGTATACCGCGCCAAAACCCGCAATCGCTGGCAATGTCGCTGCCATCACCAGTGCTATCGTCCACCACCGCTTCGACATCGCTCTCGCATTCCCTTAAGTTTTCATCGCGCCGACGCATACGCCCCGGAGAGTACCATGACCGACAATCAAGCCAACAAGATGTGGGGCGGCCGGTTCGCGGTGTCCAATGCCGACATCATGCAGGAGATCAACGCCTCGATCGGCTTCGATAAGATACTGGCGCCGCAAGATATTCGTGGCTCCAAGGCACATGCGGCAATGCTCGCCGCACAAGGCATCATTTCGCCGGAAGACGCCGGCAGCATCATCGCCGGTCTCGATAAAGTGATGGCCGAGATCGACGCGGGGCAGATGCAGTGGTCGCGCGAGCTTGAAGATGTGCACATGAAC
>JANNUW010000257.1:0-3069 GCA_031414095.1 Hyphomicrobium sp.
CCTGAGAACCCATTGGGGGCAAGAGCGCTATACCTGTTTCAAAATGGGGTTGATACACTATACCGTATCCACGGTACCAACGAGCCTTGGAGCATCGGGAAGGCCGCTTCGTCAGGTTGCATCCGTATGCTGAATGAGGACGTGTTTGAACTATTCGGCAGTGTGCCTCTAGGAACGCGCGTTGTTGTGAGATAAAGCTTGAATCAAAATCCAGCTTTGATTGCTCGCTACGCCTTAGCCGATTGGCTCAGTAAGACATACAGACTTAATTTCGGATAAGCAGTCCGCTGGAGGTCCGCTGCGGGGGGCAAAGTTGGTCATCCTATGAGCGAAGACTAAGTTAGCGTAGTATGATGGCTCCATTACCGCCAGAGGGCCATATTTGATCCTACATGGAACATCAAAATGAAGGCAGATGAGTGTAGATTAGGGCTGTCATCGTCGTCGATATGCAGAATGACTTTGACTCCAAGAACGGCATGTTTGCAATGGCGGGAATTGACATTTCTGCTATCCGAAACTCCATTGCGCCGACAGCCCGCGTCTTGGCTGCGGCGCGGCGGGCCCGCTAGGCATCGTTTACTTGAAAATGGCCAATCTTCGCAATAGATCAGGAATTCATTACGCCCTGACAAGGTTATCCAGTCTCAAAGAATAACTGCGGTTTCACGGAGTGATACTATCGTTATCGCTCTTGAATTCTCGAAATGGGTGCTCATGTAAGTGAAACGTTGAATGATGAGCGGAATGGGGGCAACATTGTGAACTCTGGTTACAAAAGCATACTCGTTCCCTACTACGGGCAAGCAGGCGAACTGGGCACAATCGACTTTGTCTCCGCATTGTCGAGGGAAATGAGCGCTGAAGTCACGGTTCTTTACCTTTCCCGAATCCTCAAAAAACTTCCGGATGATGAACTCAGACGCTATCGGTCCGAATATGATGCTGGTGGCTTCAATACAGCGATGGCCCTACTGGATGAATCTTACCAATCCCAACTCTTGAAAGATTCTGAATCGGCACGAACTATCGCCGCTTCAAGATTCAGGGATCACGCAATTCCAGAGAGCCAAAGCGATGGTCCGATCCTTGTCGATACAAGGAATTATCGTTGGGAGTGGGATATAAAACTGGAAACCGACACCAGTCGGCTTCTGATCGACAAGGCGATGGCCGCCGACGTCGTGGTAATGGGTTCCGCGTTCATTGAAGTCGGCGGTCAACGGGAGATCCTCATGGGTGTGCTCAAGGATAGTGGGAGACCGTTGATCATCGTTCCAGTGGAACGGGCGAATTCCGAGCATGCACCGAGAAGAATCATTGTTGCCTGGAAACAGACGGTTCACACAGTAAGGGCTATCTCCGAGGCAATGCCTCTTCTCAAGGCTGCGCATCGGGTTCTCGTATTGGAGATTGAGGAAAGTAGCCAACCAAAGACTGAGCGCGTATCGGCCTCGGACATTTCGCGATGGTTGTCGCGGCACGGTGTAGCCACGGAGTCGCTCTGCCGCGATAACTTCAACGGCAAGGCGGAAAACGTCCTCGACGAAGAGATCGCCCGGTTTGAGGCGGACGCTTTGGTCATGGGAGCTTACTCCCGGTCACGCATGCGCGAGATGATATTTGGCGGTTTCACGCAACATGTACTAAACAACATGAAGATTCCAACACTCCTTGCTCATTAACGGTCGGGGAGCAGTCCAATCCGATTGCACCAACCGACGAGGTAGCCTTTCGCAGTTGCAATGTCATCGCGCGCATGTTCAATCGATTAAAGGATTTTCGCGGTATCGCGACCGTTTTGACAAACTCGCTTGGAACTTCCTCGCCGGGATATGCCTCGTCGCAACAATCATCTGATGGGTTAATTGGTCGGCTGTGAACAATTCAATTTTCAGGCATGAAGCGGTCTGATCGCACCGAAGAGCATCACCAGCGTTAGACGCAAAAGAAGCCTCAACCAGGTGAGGAGAAGGCGGAAGTTGTATCCGGCGGCGGCGAGAATGGCGTTGATCGCATCGCCTTGGGTTCCAGCCAGATAGTTGCGCTCCATGCGATGCTCATTCTTGATGTGGCCGAAGACTGGTTAGACCGCGGCGCGGCGTCTCATCTCGCGTTTGATCGCAGGCGTCATTCTGCGTTTCTGGCCTGTCGTGTAGATTTTGAACGTATGGGTGGGTGGCGCATTGTGGCCGCGGTATCCGGCATCGGCGAGAAGACGATCAATATTATTGCCGATGATCTTCTCCATGTCCGGAATGATCTCTGCCAGCGTGTGGCCATCATAAGGATTGCCCGGCAATGCCTTGGCGTGGAGGGCAAACAAGCCGCCCTTTGAGCGATGTAGGGTGGTGGCAATGGAGACTTTGACGCCAAACTCATAAGGCGTTCGCGCTTTGCCTTTTCCAATGCATTCCACTTCCGGGGCATGCTGACTGTAGACCTTCTTCGCCACCTGCTTCTGTTTCTGGTTGAGAACCCGCGAGGCCAGGTGCAAGGGATGGTGAAAGATACCCTGAAGTTCATCATCGCCCACAATCTGCCTGCCAATATCGCGGATGGTGCGGCCAAGATAGGTTCTGAGCTTGCGCAAGCTCTTTCCCGCCCGCTTGAACTGTTTGGCATGGGCGTAGCGTTGATGCTTGATCAGCGCGAACTTGCCCACCCGCGCATAGCTCTGGCGCAGATCAAGGCCCACCTTCCTGGCCAGTGCCACCAGCTTCACACGAGCCCGGTGCAGGAGCTTCGCATCGGTGGGGAACATCACGTTCTTCGGCTGTACCGTGGTATCGACGATTACGCGGCGTGTGTCTTGCGGCGCCATTGCTCCAGTCCGGATCGCCACCGAAAGGCTTTCCTGCAGAAGTGCCGCACAACCCGTTCCTCGCCCATGCGCTGCCGCCAGCGTGTCAGTGACGAACGGTCAAAGGGCAACTCATGGAGAAAGAACTCCTCGCCGCAGAAGTATTGAAAGTAAGGGTTCTCCACCCAGCGGTCGCACAGCTCTTCATCGGAGAGATCGAAGGTGTATTTGAGGATCGCAAGCCCTGCCATCAGCCGTGTGGGCAG
>JANNUW010000258.1:0-14087 GCA_031414095.1 Hyphomicrobium sp.
CGCCAAGCGGGTCATCAGACTGAGACCGACAGGGCTCAAGAAAAGTTCGCCCACGGTTTGCAGGAAAAACAAGCCAACCAGCCATAGCGGACTGACACGGCCATCGACTGTCGCCTGCGCGGCCGGCACCATGAGCAAAAATGAAGCGCCCAGGAACGCAAGACCGAGCGCAAATTTCATGGCGCTCGACGGTTGCCGGGAACCGAGGCGGGTCCACGTCCAGGCAAACATTGGTGCCAGTAGAATTACGAATAATGCGTTCAGCGATTGAAACCAGGCCGAGGGAAACGACAGTCCCAGCGCCTCGTTGCGCGTGAGCTTGTCGGCGAAGAGCGAAATCGAAACGCCAGCTTGTTCAAACAGGGCCCAGAACAGCATACTGGCTATGAAGAACACAGCCACGGCCGCCGTCCGCCGCTGATCTGCGCCGTCGCGCCATGCAAACACGAGAATGACAGCAAGGGGCAGAGCCAGGAACAGCCAGCGCAGCCATTCGAACCCGGCCCTATCGGAGAGGAGCGCCGTTCCCATCAGCAGAGCGTTGCCGGCGAGCGCCGCGAATACTTTGCTCGCAGTGCCGTCGGCAATGACCGGCGCCCGGCCGATATCTCCGAACTGGCGCATGCGGGCCGCGAATATCAACAGTGAAACTGTCATGCCAGCGCCCGCCGCGGCAAAGCCCCAGTGCCAGCTTGCGTGCGGATCAAAGCCGTTTGCACTGAGCCAGCTCTTGAAGCCTTCGCCCTGCGCCAGATAGCCGGTGACGAGCGGCGCGAAGAAAGCACCGATGTTGATGCCCATGTAAAACAGCGAAAAGCCGGCGTCACGGCGCTCGTCTTGCTGCGCGTAAAGGCCGCCCACGAGCACGCTGATGTTGGGCTTGAACAAGCCCGTTCCCAGCGCCACCAAAATCAGGCCCACATAGAACGAGAATTGCGCGGGAATGGCGAGCGCGTAGTGCCCCAGCGCGATGACGCTGCCACCCACGATGACGGCCGCCCGCGCGCCCATCACACGGTCGGCGATAAAGCCGCCTGCGATCGACAGCATGTAAACGGCCATGGTGTAGCTGCCGTAGAGCGTCGCGGCTTCCACGGTCGGCAATCCGAAACCGCCTTCGCTGACGGGCGTAACCATGAACAGCACGAGCAACGCGCGCATGCCGTAATAGGAAAACCGCTCCCACAGTTCGACGAAAAACAAAGCGCGCAGACCGACCGGCTGGCTCGAAAACCAGCCGGCGGGCGCATGTGGGTTGTGCGTGTCTGTAACGACGGGATCGCTCATCGGGCTATTGGCGCCGGACTTGTAAGTAGAAAGACACTCGCGGCGCTCATGGTTTGCATGGGGTGCCCGTGAAAATACACAGCGTCCCTTCAGGCCCCGACAAACACCGCTCGGTCGTCTCAGCGGCGGCTGGCCAGACCGCCCATTCAGGGCCCAGGCCCGTCGTCGTGCGGACTTGCCGGCGCCAGTTTGCACGCGCCTTGGTTTTGGCAATCCACGCAAATCGTGATGGCTCGCCTCGCGCCGACACCTCCTTATCGTGACACGTCGCGCCGATGGCGGGCGTACTGAGGGCAACGGCCAAAACAGTGATTGGAAAAATCCGGTTGATGGGCAACGGCATTGGGCACGTCTCGTTTCGATCACGCGGTTGCTAGAAACATTGCGCGACACACTACGATAGCCGACGGATCAAGTCATCGGCGTCTGACGCGTTCGCGAATCGCCCTAAAATTGTTTGATGAAGTTGGCTGTGACGTACGGGTTGATCTCCACGTCGCCACCGGCCGAGAGAAATTGACCGAGCGCGCCTGCCGACACCGAGACTTCGCCGCCCGCCCATTCATAGCGCGCGAAGACACCGGCCCGGCCGAAATCCATGAGCGATTTGACGGCCGTGTCGCCAGCATCAAGCCGGCAGCCGTCTTGCGTCGGCAACGCCATCTTGCATTGTGCCTGGCCGTCGGCGTTGAGCGCACTCTCGACGCCAAGCGACAGTTCAGGCCACAGGCGGTATCCGCTGCGCAGCCGCGCCGACGCCGTGTTGTGCGCCGTGGTGAAAGCAAGATCCAGGGAGGACCACGATTTGGGGCCAGAGTCGTACCAAAACTCGAGTACCCCTTTGGCACCCCAGTCGCCGCCGATCGAGATGTTCTCAGTGTCGAACGGCGTGATGTCGTGATCGATGAAGGAGAGGCCGGCAAAGCCTTTCATGGTCAACGATTTGTAGCGATATAAATAACCCGCCAGCACCTCGCCATATGCGGTCGTGGCCTTGTAGTTTGGGTATAATGGAGCGGCGCCCAGGTAGGAATATTGCCCATAACCCGTGACGGCGCGCAAACGCGGGCCATTGTCATGAATACCGCTGTAGGGGGCGATGGTGGCGCCGCTGTAGACGAGCCACACGCCGGCCGACACGTCGGCACCAGCCCAGATCTCTTTGGATCGCGGCGGCTCATCGGCCCGCGTGCCTGTCGAAGGTACGACGGCGCTAGCCAATAAAGTCGCTACCAACAGCCGGCACACCGGAGCCAGAAACGCGCTGCTCTTCGCAGTCCTTTCGGAAACGCAGCCGACTGCGGCGATACGAAGCACGGGCCACCCATACGCACAACGGATTGGATATACTCACCGCCATTAGAAGCGTAATATGTTGTGCACGTCAAATTAATTAACCATCTGAAATAATTTACATTCTTAGATATATGCAGACTGATAATAGCAACTTCCAAGTGTGCGCCAGAGCGTACAGTCATCGAGAAAAGGTGATTTGAGGAGTTGGCGCTCTTGCAGCTAATCAAGCGGGGGTCAGCGGCGTGTAGGATTATTATCATTTTAGTTCGTTACGCGCGGCTGCCGTCGGATGGGTGTCTGGAGGGGCGCCCGGTCTGATTTGTATGCGCAGTAATGAGGAGATGTGGTCCTATGTTTTTTGCGAATGGTACAAACGTGAGTGACGTCGCCAACCTAACCCGCGCGCCCGCCAACAACATGTTCTTGGCCTACTTTACGGCTCTCGAAAACGCGTCCGTTGCATTCGCGCCCATGAAGAGCGTGGCGCGGGCTCAGGCCGAAATGATCGGCTTTATGAGCCGCCGTGCGCGCGCCTGCCTCGAAGCCCCGGCACAGCTGACCAGCTGCCGAAATCCGCACGACATCTTGCACGAACAGATGCGGTTCTGGGATCTTGCGGCTGAAGAATACAAGGAGACCTCACGCCGGATCCTGGAAGCCTGGCAGCAGCCTGCCCTGGCAGCGGTTACTGCACCGGACAAACTAGCCCCCAACGTTCCGTATGTGCATGATTACATCGAATTCCCCGTAGCCAAACGCGCCAAGCGGACCTATGAGCAGCCCGAAGCGCGGGCATTGAATTTCGCGTAACATTAAGGTGCTTGCCAATGCCACGACTAGGTTTGACACAACAGCGCGAGCGCTGGCGCGCCGTTGCCGTCATCTTGGCAGGAGCATTGGCGAGCTTTCCGTCACTCGGCTCGGGCGCGAATGCTGATGCGCGTGCCGATCTTGCGGCCGTCGAAGCCAAGGTGGCGGCCGAATTTCCCAGCCTCACACATCTCGAACCCGACGCGCTCGCGGCCATGATTGCCGCGGGGCAGCCAGTTGTCGTCTTCGATGTGCGTGAGGAAGGCGAATTTGCAGTCAGCCATTTACAGGGGGCGACTCGTATTGCCCCCAATGCCGACGCACGCAGTTTCGTGGCCGAAGTTGCAGCGATAGCCAAAGACAAGGCCGTCGTTTTCTATTGCTCTGTCGGCATGCGAAGTTCGCGGCTGGCCAGCAAAGCCGCCCCGCTGCTGATCGCGGCAGGCGCAAAGTCCGTCAACAACCTGCGCGGCGGCATTTTCCGCTGGTCGAACGAAGGCCGCCCACTCGAAAAGGGTGCGGCGGCTCCTGGCAAATCCAGCAACACTGGCGTTACGGTGCACCCGTACAATACGAGTTGGGGCCGGCTTATCGAATAGGATTTTTTGCTGGCGCGCACCGACGTGCCTCCGGGGAGCCGGCCGGTACGCGCGGACTAAACTAGTTTAGCGCGGCTATCGCCTCGGAGAACCCGGCGAGCGAAATTGGAATGCCGATGCCAGCTTCCTCGGTCTGGAAGATGATGAAAATCGCGGTTTTGCCGGTCGACAGTTGACCGAGCAATTTGTCGTCGACCGTCACCTGGGCATAACAGGCAAACGACTGGCAGCGATGAAACGGCGCGTGCCCCACGTCGGCATCGTCGATCTTCAATCCAACACCCGGCGGCAGCAATACGCCCAATGGCGCAAACACGCGCAGCACTTGCGTGCCGTTGGAAAAGCGCTGGAAATATATCGTCAGTCCGACGTTGTTGCGATCCTGCGCCGTGACGCTCTGTACGAGCGCGCAGACCTCATTCTTGGCGCCCGGCGGCGGCGGCTTGCAGACGATCTGCCAGTCGCCATGCTGACCACGCACAATTCCATCGGCCGGGTCGGTGGTGGCAGAGGGAGCCGTGGCTGGCGGGGAGTCGCCGACGGGGGGCGCGGCCGCTCCACCGGCAATCGCCAGCGACGCTGGCTCGACAAACACCAGCGCCACTGCGAGCAACGTCGCGACCGCTCTGAACACGCGCGAACGAGATCGTTGCGCCCAGTGCGCAAGCGAAGTGTAGATTCGGGTCTGCATGCGAAAGCCGCCTGTCGTTTTGATTTGCGCCGTGCCCCCTAAGTCAGGCGGACGATGCGCATTAAGCATGGGGATCAGTCACTATCACGGCTGAATTTCGGCACCACGTCCGCTGCGACATAGCGTCAAGCAACCGGCTTCATCTTGCTCGCAGACGACTACTATGCGCCCGAAGTCAGTGTGTCAAAGACGCCCGGCGACGTGTTCGATGCCAACTGCTGCCTCATTGAACTTGACTCGCGCGGGGATTGACGGTTGTGATAATTTTAAGGCGGGAAGAGCCGAACACTTTGTTTTGTATCTGACTGTGGCACGGGGATGGGATCATTGCAGATCCGGTACTCTGGCTTGCGGGCGCAGAGAGACGGCTGTCTCAATGCCAGGGCGAGCTGGGGTATTCATCGTGATTACTAGGGACGTTCCGGGGGGAAAGTCCGGCGGGTTTCGGCTGCACATCGTGAGCGCCGGTCCTCGAAAGTCGGGTAACAAACAAATCAACGAAGACGACCCACAGTAACTGTGGGGCAAAGATTGGGAGCGGACTGATGTCGAATTGGTTGCTGAGGAAGTCGCCGCTGGCGGCTCTGACAGGCGCGGCGGCGGCACTCGCCTGCAGTGTCGGCGCAGTGTTTGCGCAGTCGGTGCCGGGCCATCCCGTCGATGGTCAAATCGGGTTGCAGCCGGCCGTCACCGAAGTGATGCGCGACATACACACTTTCTACGACATTACCAACATCGTGATCATCGCGATTGCCGTGTTCGTGCTGCTGCTGATGATCATCGTCGTCTGGCGCTTCAACGAAAAGAGCAATCCGGTCCCGACCGCGACGACACACAATACCTTCCTCGAAGTTGCCTGGACCGTGGTGCCTATTTTCATCCTCGTGATGATGGCGATCCCGTCCTTCAAGCTTCTCATGCTCCAATACACCTACCCCAAGCCCGATCTCACGATTAAGGCCACGGGCAATGCTTGGTTCTGGGAACATCAATATCCCGACCTCGGCGGCTTCACGATCACGTCCAACTTCGTCAAGGACGAAACGCTCATCCGCGAAAAGATGGCTAGCGAAATGCGCGCCGGCGTTGAGCAGGCAGCGACCAATAAAGACCCCAAGGAAATCTCGAAAGCTCTGGGCAAGGCGGTTTCGACCGAGTACGGCAAGCGGTTTGCCGGCCTGACGCCCCTGGAGCTTTCGCAGCGGCTCTATGACGAAGCCCAGCCGCTCTGGTTCGCCAAGAAGCAGCCGCGCTTGCTTGCCGTCGACAGTGAAATCGTCGTGCCCGTCAATAAAGTCGTGCACGTGCTCGTGACCTCGAACGACGTCATCCACGCCTGGACCATCCCGTCGTTCGGCTCGAAAGTCGACGCCGTTCCCGGCCGCGTGACCTCGACATGGTTCAAAGCCGAACAAGAGGGCGCCTTCTACGGACAGTGCTCGGAGCTGTGCGGGCTCAATCACGCCTTCATGCCGATCGGCGTGCGCGTGGTCAGCGAGCAGGTGTTCGCCGAATGGTCGGGCGCCATGAAAGCGAAGGACAAGGACAAAGCGCGTGCCATCCTCGAAAAGGTGGCAGCAATCCAAGACGGGCGAGACGTGAATACGCCGGTTGCAGACGCGACGAAGTAAACTTTCAAACTGCGGCGGAGCGGGTGCAAGCCCGTTCTCAGCCGTAATGACCAACACTCCGATCAGAGGCTTTGAATTCCATGGGCAGCCCTGCATACGCAGCTCACGACGACCACGGTCACGACCACGCGCCGACGTTTTTCAGGCGTTGGTTCCTATCGACCAACCATAAAGACATCGGTACGATGTACCTGCTGTTTGCAATGATCTCAGGCGTCATCGGCGGCGCCCTGTCGGTCGGCATGCGGCTTGAACTGCAAGATCCCGGTCTTCAGTATTTCGCCAACCCGCATATGTACAACGTGTTCGTGACCGGCCACGGCCTCATCATGGTGTTCTTCATGGTCATGCCGGCCATGATCGGCGGCTTTGGCAACTGGATCATGCCGCTCATGATCGGCGCGCCCGACATGGCGTTCCCGCGCATGAACAACATCTCGTTCTGGCTGTTGCCCGTCGCACTCATCCTGCTCGTCACCTCGATGTTCGTTGAAGGCCCCTCGGGCATGAACGGTGTCGGTGGCGGCTGGACACTTTATGCGCCGCTCTCAACGCAAGGACACCCTGGCCCAGCCGTTGACTTCGGTATTCTGGCGCTGCATGCGGCGGGTGCCTCGTCGATCCTGGGTGCGATCAACTTCATCACCACCATCTTCAACATGCGCGCGCCGGGCATGACCCTGCACAAGATGCCGCTGTTCGTCTGGTCGGTGCTCGTCACCGCCTTCCTGCTGCTGTTGTCGCTGCCGGTTCTCGCTGGTGCCATCACCATGCTGCTGACCGATCGCAACTTCGGCACCACGTTCTTCAATCCGGCCGGCGGCGGCGACCCGCTGCTTTACCAGCACTTGTTTTGGTTCTTCGGCCACCCTGAAGTCTACATTCTGATTTTGCCCGGATTTGGCATGATCAGCCACGTCATCTCCACGTTCTCCAAGAAGCCGGTCTTCGGTTATCTCGGCATGGCCTACGCCATGGTTGCCATCGGCCTCGTCGGCTTCATCGTGTGGGCTCACCACATGTATACGTCGGGCATGAGCGACAACACGCAGGCTTACTTCCTGTTCGCCACCATGGTGATCGCCGTGCCCACGGGTGTGAAGATCTTCTCGTGGATTGCGACCATGTGGGGCGGTTCAATCTCGTTCAAGACGCCCATGCTGTGGGCCTTGGGCTTCATCTTCCTGTTCACGGTCGGTGGTGTAACGGGCGTGATGCTGGCCAATGCCGGCGTCGACCGCGCACTGCATGACACCTACTACGTCGTCGCGCACTTCCACTACGTGCTGTCGCTGGGCGCCGTGTTCTCGATCTTCGCGGGCTGGTACTACTGGTTCCCCAAGATGTCGGGTTACACCTACTCGGAATTCTGGGGCAAGCTGCACTTCTACATCACCTTCATCGGTGCCAACGTGCTGTTCTTCCCGCAGCATTTTCTCGGACTTGCCGGCATGCCGCGCCGTTACGCCGACTATCCCGATGCCTTCGCGTTCTGGAACAAGATTTCATCGATCGGTTCCTACATGACGGCGTTTGGAACACTCGTATTCTTCACCGGCGTGGCTTTAGCTTTTGCCCGTAAGGAAAAGGCCGCAGGCAATCCGTGGGGCGAAGGTGCAACGACGCTCGAATGGACACTGCCCTCGCCGCCCAACTTCCATTCGTACGAAACACTGCCGCGCATCGAAGAAACCCGCGGCCACTAACGTGGCGTTATCGCTGATCACGACTTGACGAGAAACGGGCGGACCAAAACTGTCCGCCCGTTTCGATTGAACGAACAAAGCTTTCACGAAACGGGGTCTGCAACCCGCAATTAGTTTGCAATAGGCCGGCAAGCAGCGGGCCGGCTAGGCCCGACCAAGGCCAGACCAAGGAATGGCTCGCACATGTCGACCACGGCAGTAGACAGCGAACTCGAAAGCGGGACTCTCTCGCTGCGCGATGCCGTGAGCGATTTTCTTGCCCTGATGAAGCCGCGCGTCATGACGCTCGTCATCCTGACCGCGCTGACTGGCCTCGTCGCCGCACCTGGCACCATTCATCCGTTTCTAGCCCTGATCGCCATCGTCGCCATTTCAGTCGGCGCGGGCGCGTCGGGTGCCCTCAACATGTGGTACGACGCCGACATCGACGAACAGATGGCGCGCACGGCCGCGCGCCCGATTCCGCGTGGCAGCGTTACGCCACTGGAAGCGCTCCAGTTCGGCACCGTCTTGTCGGTCATGTCGGTGATGACGCTTGGCGTGATCGTCAACTGGGTGGCGGGTGCGCTGCTCGCCATGACCATCGGCTATTACCTGTTCATCTACACCATGTGGCTGAAGCGCAAGACGCCCCACAACATCGTCATCGGTGGCGCTGCCGGCGCCTTCCCGCCAATGATCGGCTGGGCCGCTGTCACCGGCACCGTCAGCATCGAGAGCATCGTCATGTTCTTGATCATCTTCATGTGGACACCGCCGCATTTCTGGGCGCTCGCCCTCCTGCGCACGAAAGATTACGAGCGCGTCGGCGTGCCGATGCTGCCCGTCGTCGCCGGTCCGCATGCGACGCGCGTGCAGATCATGATCTATTCCATACTTTTGGCGCCGCTCGCCGTTGTGCCTTACTTCATAGGCTTGGGCGGCCCGGTCTATGCCGTCGTCTCGACAGTGTTGAGCGCGACCTTCCTTTATCTCGCCTGGAACGTATGGCGATTCACCGAGGGACCAGTAGCCGACACCGCCTGCCGCCGGCTGTTTGGCTTTTCGATCCTTTACCTCTATCTTTTGTTCGCCGTTATGCTTGGCGAGCAGGTCGTTGCAAAGCTGATCGCATGACAGCACAAAGTTTGGAACTCGCGCGCATGGAATACCCAAGTCCCGTCAAACTTTCGCCAGCCGATGCCCGCCGTCAGCGGCTGCGCTCGATTGTGATCGCCTTGGCACTCGGCCTCATGGCGGTGTTGTTTTACGCCGCAACAATCATCAAAATGGGCGCGCAACTTGCGCCGCCAGTGAACTGAAGGACGTTCCGTTTCGTGACCGAGCCAGCCGACAACCGCAGCCCAGCCCAACCGGCCAAGCCCGTCCGCCATACCGCGGTGGCGTCGGTGTGCGTGGCAATGGTTCTCGGTATGGGCGCGCTGTCGTATGCGGCCGTGCCACTTTACAAAATGTTCTGTCAGGTGACCGGCTTCGGCGGCACGACGAAGCGGGTTCAGCTGCCTTCGACGGAGGTCGGCGAGCGCTATGTGACCGTGCGCTTTGACGCCAACGTGACACCTGGGATGCCATGGACCTTCGAGCCGGTGCAGCGCACCGTCAGAGTCAAGGTCGGCGAAAATGTGCTCGCGTTTTACACCGCCACCAATACATCGGGCCACGCCATCAAGGGCACGGCGGCGTTCAACGTCTCGCCCGACGTCGCCGGCAGCCACTTTAGCAAGATCGAATGCTTCTGTTTCAAGGAGCAGACTCTGCAGGCCGGCGAGACGGTCCAGATGCCGCTTTCGTTTTTCGTCGATCCGAAAATCGTAGCGGACCGCGATGCAAGCTGGGTCGAAGAAATCACGCTGTCTTACACCTTCTACCCATCAGCGGAGACGGGTTGAACAGCGATACGACAGACTGCCGGGCGCGCCCAACTTTTAACGTGAGGGCAACTCCGGACGCATGAATGGCTTCATGGTGTGCCAACATTGGCGGCATAGCTTGACGCTCAAGACTTAAAATACGGGGAAGACGGAGACGGACACAATGGCCTCAACGCACGCCAAACATCACGACTATCACCTTGTCAATCCAAGCCCATGGCCGCTGCTTGCGTCCGTGGCAGCACTTGCCGTCGCGTTCGGCGCCATCATCTGGATGCGCTCGAACGGCGAAGGGGCGGTTGGCCTGTTCGGTGTCAAGGGTCCAAGCGTCTTCATCGCGGGCATGATGGGCCTCGTGGCCGTCTCGTTCATGTGGTGGCGCGACATTATCAAGGAAGGCCAGAACGGCGATCATACGCCCGTCGTGCAGCTCCACCTGCGCTACGGCATGATCTTGTTCATCGCCTCGGAAGTGATGTTCTTCGTGGCCTGGTTCTGGGCCTACTTCGACCATGCCTTCTATCCCAACGACGTGCACACGCTCATGAACTCGGCCCAACAGGTCGGCATGACCGCGCGTAACGAACTGTTCGGCGGCACCTGGCCTCCTGCACACGTTGCCGAGACGGCTGCCGCACTGCCCTCCGGCGTGCCCGTTCCGGGCAAATTTGCGGGCACGTTCAACCCCTGGCAATTGCCGCTCATCAATACGCTGATCCTGCTGCTGTCGGGTGCCACCGTCACTTGGGCCCACCACGCCCTGGTGCACAACAAGCGCTCGCAACTCATCTGGGGCCTCGTCGCGACCTGCGCCCTCGGCATCTTTTTCACGGTGCTTCAGGCGGTCGAATACGGCGAAGCCCCGTTCAGCTTCGGCGGCCACTCCTACGGCTCGACGTTCTTCATGGCGACAGGCTTCCATGGCGCGCATGTCATCATCGGCACGCTGTTCCTGCTGGTGTGCCTGTTCCGCGCCATGAAGGGACACTTCACGCCGCAAGCACACTTCGGCTTCGAAGCCGCCGCTTGGTACTGGCACTTCGTGGACGTGGTCTGGCTGTTCCTGTTTGCCGCCATCTATGTCTGGGGCTCGCACTTTGGTGCCGACGCCGCAGCCCACGGTGCAGCCGCTGCGGGCGCGGCCGGTGCTGCTGCTGGACACTAACCGGCATTGAGACGCAAAAAAGAGGGCTGGCCGCAAGGCTGGCCCTTTTGCTTGTTGAGGTGGCACAGGCATAGGCGCATGGTCCCGCGATGACCCAAGTAACGGACGTAGCGCCCGTGTCGGCGGCACTTGCTGGCCGCTGTCCCCGATGCGGCCAAGGCCCCTTATTCAAAAACGTGCTGGAGCTGCGGCCAGCCTGCTCGTCGTGCGGATTGAACAACGACGCGATCAACGTCGGCGATGGACCAGCTGTTTTTGCCATTCTAATACTCGGCATCTTGATGATCGGTGGGGCGCTGTTCGTCGAGTTTACTTTTTTCCCGCCGCTATGGGTGCACGCTCTGCTCTGGGGACTGTTGACGCCGCTCATTGCACTCGGCCTCTTGCGAGTCTTGAAAGCTCTGCTCATCGGCCAGACCTATAAGCACGCAGCCGCCGAAGGCCGCCTTGAAAAGAGCGCCTCGCCCAAGGAATGATTAATCGATGATCGAACGCCTGCGCGCTGCACGACTGCTCGGCCCCACGCTCGCAACGGTCGTGGGCCTCGCAATTCTGTTGGGCCTGGGCGCGTGGCAGATAACCCGCAAGGTGTGGAAGGAAAATCTGATCAGCGCGATCGAGAGCCGCACCAAGGCCGAGCCGGTCGAGCTGTTATCGGCCTACACGGCCACGCACGCGCCGCAAGACGATGCCATTGGCCTCGAGTATCTGCGCGTCAAAGTGCGCGGCCACTTCCTGCACGGCAAAGAGCGCTATTTTTATGCCCCCGACCCTGAATTGGGACCGGGTGTGAACATCTATACGCCGTTCGAAATTGCGAGCAACGGTCCGGTTGTGTTCGTCAATCGCGGCTTCGTGCCAGACCGGTTGAAGGACCCGGCGACGCGGTCTCAGGGCCAAATTGCGGGCGAGCTCGAAGTGGTTGGCCTGGTGCGCCAGAAAAATCTGCAAGCGCGCTTCGTACCCGATAACGATCCCAAGACGAACGCGTGGTACTGGCGCGATATCGATGCGCTGGCGAAGTCGGCGTTTCCCGTTGGAACGACGACGGTTCTCCCCATGGTCATCGATCAGGAGGCAACCGCCACGCCGGCCGTTGGCCCGAAGGGCGGGTCTACCATCGTCTCACTCACCAACCGCCACCTCGAATATGCCATAACTTGGTATGGCCTTGCCGCGACGCTGGCCGCCATCTTCGCCGTGTTTGCAATTGGGCGTCTGCGCGAACCGAAAGTTTAAAGCGTTATCCCCGCTTCCGACAGCGTTGCAGCTGATACCCGCATGGGCAGCGGCTCTTTCCAATTCAATTGCCGCTGAAACAGCTTTAGGGTGCCCCTGAAGCGCAGATCTCGCGCAAGTGCCAAACCGTTGCCAGGAACACGACACGCCGTGAAATATATATCGACCAGGGGGCAAGCTCCCGCGATTGGCTTCAATGAAGCCGTGCTGGCCGGGCTCGCGCTCGATGGTGGGCTTTATTTGCCCGAAACATGGCCGCAAATTTCGCACGAAACCATCGCGTCGTTCGCTGGGAAATCCTTTGCCGATGTCGCTGTCGAGGTCATCCATCCTTTCACAGGCGATGGCATTTCGCGCGCCGAACTGCAGGCGCTCGCAACTGACGCCTATCGCTCTTTCGGGCACGCCGCTGTAACACCTCTTGTGCAGATCGAGCCGGACACATTCATCCTCGAACTTTTTCACGGGCCGACGCTCGCATTCAAAGACGTTGCCATGCAGTTGATTGCACGGCTCATGGACCACATCCTGACCAAAGCCGGCCGCCGAGCCACGATCGTAGGGGCGACATCGGGCGACACCGGCGGGGCCGCTATCGAAGCCTTCCGTGGTTCAAAGCGCGTCGATGTCGTCATTCTGTTTCCCGATGGCCGCGTCTCAGACGTGCAGCGCCGCATGATGACGACGCCAGCCGAGCCTAACGTCCACAGCATCGCCATTGACGGCACCTTCGACGATTGCCAGGCGCTCGTGAAAGCGATGTTCAACGACCATGCGTTCCGCGACCGCGTGCAGCTGTCGGGCGTCAACTCGATCAACTGGGCGCGCATCGCGGCGCAGGTTACCTATTATTTTGTGGCCGCCAGCGCGCTCGGCAGTCCGCATCGGCCGGTCTCGTTTTGCGTGCCGACAGGCAACTTCGGCGATATTTTTGCGGGCTACGTGGCGCGCCAAATGGGCCTGCCTATCGGATCGCTCATGATTGCCGCCAACGAGAATGACATCCTTCCCCGGGCGCACGACACCGGCGTTTACGAAATGCGCGGTGTGCACCACACGTCGTCACCCTCCATGGACATCCAGATTTCATCGAACTTCGAGCGCTATTTGTTTCAAGCGCAGGGGCGCGACGCGAGCGTGATCCGGGCACAAATGGGTTCGCTCGCGCAATCGGGACGCTTCGATCTGGGCTCGGCCGCGGGCGCGATGCGCGCTGATTTCGCAGCCGCGGCTGCGAGCGAGGCGGAGGTCGCCAACGCCATCCGAGACGTTGCCGCGCGTTCGCAATACACGATGGACCCGCACACAGCATGCGGCTACGTCGCCCTGAAGAAATCGCAACAGGCCAATGCTGGCGGCGCAAAAACAGGGCCGCACGTTATTCTGGCAACCGCGCACCCCGCAAAATTTCCCGATGCGATGCGCGCTATTACCGGCAATCACCCGGCTTTACCCGAGCGGCTGCACACACTCATGAGTGATCCCGAACGCTTTACCGTTCTGCAAAATGACATCGCTGCCGTTGAGAGCCATATACAGTCTGTCGTCGTCACACAGGGGCAAGCTACGCGCGGGCCCAATGGAAAGCCCGCATGAAGCCAGACATCAACCAGCTATCGAACGGACTGCGGGTCGTCACCCAGCATATGCCGCACATGGAAACGTCATCGCTGGGCGTGTGGGTCGGCGTTGGCTCGCGCCACGAAACAGAAGCGCAACACGGCCTGTCGCATCTTCTTGAACACATGGCCTTTAAAGGCACCAAGCGCCGCTCGGCTCAGGAAATCGCCGA
>JANNUW010000259.1:0-1136 GCA_031414095.1 Hyphomicrobium sp.
AAGCCCATCTTTGGCGATAACGGTTCGGGCATGCACGTCCACCAGTCGATCTGGAAGGGCGGCCAGCCGATGTTTGCCGGCAACAAGTATGCCGACCTCTCGGAAATGTGCCTGTTCTATATCGGCGGTATCCTGAAGCACGCCAAGTCGATCAACGCTTTCACCAATCCGTTGACGAACTCCTACAAGCGCCTCGTGCCAGGCTATGAAGCCCCCGTGCTGCTCGCCTACTCGGCGCGCAACCGGTCGGCCTCGTGCCGTATTCCGCACGTCACGAACCCCAAGGCCAAGCGCATCGAGATCCGCTTCCCCGATCCCGGCGCCAACCCCTACCTCGCGTTCACTGCCATGCTCATGGCCGGCCTCGACGGCATCCAGAACAAAATCCACCCGGGCGATCCGATGGATAAGAACCTGTATGACCTGCCGCCTGCTGAACTCGCCAAAATCCCGACGGTTGCCGGTTCCCTGCGCGAAGCTCTCGATTGCCTCGACAAGGACCGCGGCTATCTCAAGGCTGGCGGCGTCATGAACGACGACATGATCGACAGCTACATCGAACTGCGCATGGCCGAAAACATGCGCTACGAAATGACCCCGCATCCGGTCGAGTACGACATGTATTATTCGGTGTGAGGTTCCAGCAGATACGGTGTCTGACCTCAGGTCAGACACCGCTCAGTTCAAGCCCGGGAGCAATCCCGGGCTTTTTTGTGGGCGCGAGAGTACCCCCTATCGTCATGGCCGCGCCCAAGCGAAGCGCAGGGTTAGCGTAGCGAGCAGGCGGCCATCCACGACACGTTTCATCAGTCTCGGTATCAGCGGCGCTTGCGCTCGCTATCGGCCGGGCCATCTTCGATAGCGCCCCATTTTTCATCGAACAAATCGCGCCACTCGGGATTGATCCCGTGGATGAGCCGGACCTTCCACGCGCGCTTCCATTTCTTGATTTGGGTTTCGCGAAGGATCGCCGCATTCATTGTTTCGTGCATCTCGAAATAGACGAGGGTGTGGATGGCGTATTTCTTTGTGAAGCCTTCGTGCAGGTCCTGCTTATGCACCGATACGCGTTCGGCTAATTCACTCGTCACGCCGACATAGAGCACGCCGTTGGGCTTGCTCGCCAGAATGTAAAC
>JANNUW010000260.1:0-7684 GCA_031414095.1 Hyphomicrobium sp.
GCTCATGGTGCCCGCCGCTCAGGCGACAGTCGCTGGCCGTGTCAGTCCGTTGTGGCTGGTGGGGCTATTCTTCCTACAGACTGTTGGCGAACTTTTGCTAAGTCCTGTTGGTCTCAGTTTAATGACGCGCCTCGCGCCCGCCGGACTGACGGGGCTGGCACTCGGTGTCTGGTTTTTGAGTTCGGCCTTTGGCAACAAGCTGGCCGGTGTCCTAGGAAGTTCATTTCAAAGCGACGACCCGAGCGCTCTCAGCGCATTCTTCTTAAATCAGGGCTTGTTCGTCATGGCTGCGGCCGTATTGCTGGCGTGCCTAACGCCTTGGATCAAGCGGTTGATGGTGGGCATACGCTAACCGCGCTGCTAGCCTTGAGCTATGCCCGCAGACGCGCCAAGCCAGCCTCCAGGTCAGCGATCAGATCGTCCACATCTTCAAGACCGATATGGATGCGCAAGGCTTGGCCCTCCGCGCGCCACGGCGTAGCCGTGCGATAACTGGAGGGGTCGAACGGAATGATGAGGCTTTCAAAGCCGCCCCACGAGTAGCCCATGCCGAACAGTCTCAAGCCATCGAGCATGGCCGCTACGGCTGTCTCGCTTGCCGGTTTAAGGACAATCGAAAACAGCCCGCTGGCACCTGAGAAATCGCGCGTCCACAGGGTATGCCCGGCGTCTCCCGGCAGCGCCGGATGTAGAACGCGCGCCACCTCAGGCCGCGCCTGGAGCCACGCCGCAATTGCAATCGCTGAAGCCTGATGGCGCTGCAATCGGACATCGAGCGTGCGCAAGCCGCGCAAGCCCAGGAAGGTCTCTTCCGATCCCGGGCATACCCCCAGCGTGCCCGCGGCCAGCTCGATGTGTTTGGCGGCGCGCGTGTTGGACGTGATGGCGCCGAGCATCGCATCGGCATGCCCGACGATATATTTCGTGGCCGCCTGGATCGACACGTCGACGCCGTGTTCGAAAGGTTTGAAAAACAGCGGGCTGGCCCACGTGTTGTCCATCAGCAGCCATAATTTTTTGGCCCTTGCCACGGTCGCAATAGCTGGAATGTCTTGCACCTCGAAGGTTTGCGAGCCCGGGCTTTCGGTGTGAATGAGCCGTGTGTTGGGTCGAACGAGGGCGGCTATGCCAGCGCCGAGCAGCGGGTCGTAATATTGCGTTTCGACGCCGAGCCGCTTCAAAAGATAGTCGCAGAACTGGCGTGTCGGCTGGTAAACACTGTCGGTGACAAGGATGTGATCGCCGGCTTCCACAAAAGCCAGCAACGCCGTGGTGACCGCTTGATAGCCCGATGCCGTCAGCTTTGTTTCAGCACCGCCTTCGAGCGCTGCGATGGCCTGCTCGAGTGCGCGCACGGTCGGTGTGCCGCGGCGTCCATAGGTATAGGCTTGCGACTTGCTGTGCAGACTGGCGACGGTTGGGTAGAGCACCGTCGAGCCACGATAGACGGGCGTATTGACAAAGCCGTGCTGCGCAGACGGGTCGCGGCCGGAATGGACGAGCGAGGTCGCAGGCTTATGCGCCTGATTATCCCCATGGCCGGTTTTGTCAGCGCTCGTTTCGTCAGCGATATCCGTCATTGTGGCGATGTCCTTGGGAGTGAGGCTGGCAGAAAGACTGAGTTGCACACAAGCCAGGGGGCAGTTGGCGCAAGTTCACGCCGCGGTCAAGCCCTTGACCGCGAGCCCTCGAACGGCAATGGATGAGCGCGCGGGTTGCGGTTTAAAAGACATAGAGGTTTCTTGGTGACGTTGCGAGTTCTCGTGCATTTCTGCCGTGTCATATCGCCGTTGTTTGCCGTCGTGCTTGGTCTCAGTGTGGTGTCGTTCGCGTCGGCCGCGATGTCGTCCACATTGGACACGGTCCGCGCCCGCGGCCATGTGGAATGCGGAGTCAGCGACGGCACCCCGGGGCTGTCGGATGCAGACGACCGCGGCAAATGGTCGGGACTTGGCGTCGATTATTGCCGCGCACTGGCCGCTGCCGTTCTCGGCTCAAAAGACGCCGTTAAATTTACGGCCTTGAAAGCTGCCGACCGCATCAAATCACTCCGATCTGGGGCCGTCGATGTGCTCGCCAGCACGGCGCCCTGGACGCTCAGCTTCGATTCCGATTTCGGCATCCGGTTTGCCGGCGTCTTGTTTTATGATGGTCAAGGATTTCTCGTCCGCCGCGGCGATGCGGTGTCGAGCATCTACGAACTTTCGGGTGCCTCGATTTGCGTTACATCTGGCACCACCGCAGAACAAGCGCTGGGTGATTTTTTCAAATCGAGCCAGATGAAGTATCAGGTCGTCGTGGCACCGGGCTGGACGGAGGTGGTCAAGGCTTATGCTGGCAATAGCTGCACGGTGCTTACAGGCGATGTGTCTTCTCTCGCCTTTGAACGCTCCATGCTGACGAAGCCTTCGGACCATATCTTGCTGCACGAGCTGGCATCTAAAGCTCCCCTCGGTCCGGCTGTCAAAACCGGCGATGACCAATGGTTCTCGATCGTGCGCTGGACCCTTAATGCGCTCATTGCTGCAGAGGAGCTCGGGGTCACCAGCGGCAATGCCGAGGTCATGCGGCAGTCGCCACTATTCGATGTGAAACGCCTGCTCGGGATTGAGGGCAACTTGGGCGCGTCGCTCGGGCTTTCAGCCGATTGGGCTTTTCAGGCCATCAAACAAACGGGCGACTACGGCGATATGTTCGAACGCAACTTCGGATCTAAGTCGGGCATGCGGCTGGAACGCGGCTTCAACCAGCTTTGGACCAAAGGCGGGCTGATGTTTCCGCCGCCGCTGCGCTAGAGTTTCAAAATGGGCGTGTGGAAACTGAATCCGGAATGGCAAATCCTGTTGGTGCTCGCGCTGGCACTGGTCGTGGCGCTTGCTGTCTGGCGCTGGACGCGCGGGGGCAAGGCCGCCGCTTTGAAGTCGTCTGCGGGTGGGGCGACGGCACCTCATCAATCACCGAAGACCGGCACGGCAATTCTCGGCATGATGGATCATACAGGTCTGGTGGATCGCTCGGCGATCGAGCCCAGTCCGGCCGCGGGCACCGCGTCAAGCTGCGATCGGGCGGCATCCACCGCGCACGATGCGGTCGAACCCGCTGTAGATTTTTATGACATGCCCGCTGCGGCACAGGTCTTCTCGCAAGCCTCAGCCGTCATCGCGGATGACGCTCCGGCACGTTGTAGCGATCTGCTCGCCCAGGCTCAAACACAGTCCAAGCAAGGCGCGTCTCCCGCGGCTGCAGCCTTGTTGCGCGAGAGCATTTTGCTCGCGGCCGCGCATGGCCTGTCCGATCAGCAGGCACTCGCACGCCTCGAACTCGGTGAACTTGCCCGTCAGGACGGAGACCTGATCACGGCGTGCGAACATTGGCAGATCGCGCGCGGACTGTTTCAGGATCTCAAGAACAAACCGCGCGTCAAAACCATCGAGACGCGCATGCGCGAACACGGCTGCCCGACCGACTGGGTCCTAAACGATTTTTGACTTGCTCGGGGCGACACGCGTTCCGCGCGCCGGCCTCCCGCCCGCGCGCACCGGCCGGCTCCCTAACGGGGAGTCGGTGCGCGCAAAGCAAAAATACTCCCCAGCTTATTGCAAGATCACTTCGACTTGCGTCGCCTGTCCATCGACGACTGAAAAAGCGCGTTCCAGCGTCTTGCCCTGCGCGCGGGCGATGGCCGTGTAAGTGCCCGGTGCCAGAACGTGCGTCGGAAGCGCGCCAGTGCTTTCCTTCACGATCGCTCCCTGCTCCGATTTGATTGTCCACTGGGTGCCCGCCAGCGCCTCGCCGCCGGGACGTGCGACCAGTTTGAACGTGGCCTTGGCGGCCGCGTGCGTGACATAGGCTTCCGACAGTTTGCCGGCCTCGATCGTTACGTCGCTTTCGACAACGGCATTGGCATCGCCGACCATCGAGACGATGTGATAAATGCCGGCGTTCAAGCGAATGATGAGACCGGGTTTCACGCCCGCGATAATGAGACGGCGGTCGCCCGACTGATCGCGGTCGGCAAAGATGCTGTACGATACAGCGGTCGCGGGCGCGGCGGTTTCGGCGATGCGGGCGACGACGCGCATGCCCCCCGCATTGAGCACGAAGCGCTCCGTGGCCGGAGGCGTGGTCTGTACCGGCTTTAGGCTAATTTTGCGGGTGACGTTGGCACGGCCGAAGGCGGCATTGACCATGTAATCGCCGGCCGGGACCCTTAGCATCGGACTTGGCGCACGCAAGGTGTTGACGAGTTTGCTTTTGCCCGCGTCGCCATCGGTCTCGCTGAAAATGCGCCAAACAACATCGCGATCGATTTTCTGCCCGTCTGCCGTCAGCAGGGCGATCAACCGGACCTGGACAATCGGAGCTTCAACTGGCGTCGGCTGCGCCCCGTCTTCGCCTGAGCGTGGGACGACGGTCGTGTTGCCGCCCGGCGTTTCGGGGGCGGCGACGCCTGCCGACCAGTCAGGCTCATTCTGTAACAACTCTTGAACAGCCGGATCGGCCGCTGGAATCGACGGCGGTAGTTGAGTGGAATTATGAGGCTGCGCCGCCGGGGCCTCAACGGGTGCGGGGGCTGCACCGGGGGCCGGCGACTGCGCGTGCGCTGTGGCGCAGGACGCGAGCGCCATCAGCACGCCAAGCGGCCACCGCTGCAAAGAGGTGGACCTCGACGAAAATTTGGACGTCGCACTCATCGGCGCTTCCGAAAATGTTGCAATAGAGGAGGAGGGCGCCCTCTCTTCGTGGCAAAACCATGACTTGCGAGAAGCGGGTTAGCACCTTTCGGCTCAGTTGGCGCTCAGGGGCACGCTCCCGCGGTCTCCGGGCTTGAGTTCGATCGGCTTTTCGACAACGTCATCACCGTTCTCGACGCGAACAAGATAGCGGCCCGGCGCCAATAACAGCGTTCTTTGCGAACGCGACGCGGCCGAACGCTGCAGAACCCGGCCTTGCCCATCGCGCACATCCCAGCCCGATGCGCTGGCAGACGGCAGCAGTGTGAGTTCACTCATGGCGACTCCCACGTTGACCAAAATTTTGGGGCCGCTGACCACGCTGACCGGGGCACTGCCAGCAACGTTGAGATGACCGACCAGGGCTTCGATGCGGTAGCTGCCTTGCGGCAAAAAGATTTCGGCGCCGCTGCCACGCCCTTGCCCGTCGATGCGGGCGACCTCGCGCGCATCCTTGTCGGCCGATAAAATACGGTATGTAACCGGGATTTCTTTGCCGGCAAAAGGCGCCTCGAAAGTCGCCCGCAGTTCGGTCATCGCGCCGCCCAATATGATAGGCTTCTTGACGATGTCGCCGGTGCCGATAGCGATGCGCTCCCGGACCTCTGCGGCACCCTGCTGTGCGGTGACGTAGTAGGTCCCCGCCGCCAGGGCGAAGCTCGGACGCGGCGCCACTGTGCGCGTGACTTCGCGCCGTCCCTGCGGCGCGTCGGGGTCGTCGACAGAGACGATAAACGTCGTGCCGGCCAGCGCATCGCCACCGTCCTGGTTGTGCGACGACAACTCGAGCCGTCCGGTGCCGAGCGCGAATTCAACCGGCGTGACATCCCCGGCGGCGAGTTTGAGTTCCTGTTGTTTAACGGCAAAGCCATCGTGCGCCGTCACCCGGTAGAGCCCAGCCGGCACCACGATATCTGCGCCCTTGTCCTGTGCGATATAAACGGGCTTGGCCGCCGCCGTATCGCCGATCGCTGTCACCGTCAGCACGGCGCCGGGCTGTGGAGCGGGGCTCGATACTTTCAAGTTGGCGGCTTCGAGCGAAATTTGCGCGTGCGTCTGACCCTGGGCCGCGACGTCGAGCGTCTGGCGCGCGTGCGCAAAGCCAAAAGCGGCCTCGATCACGTAAGTGCCGCCTGCAAGCTCGGTCGTGAGCACGGGAACGGTTGCCTCCTTGACCACTTGGGCAGCCGTTTCCGCACTCATGATACGCCACTGGACGGGCGACGTGAGCGGTTGGCTGGTCGCGGATAGACCGGCCGTCAAACGCACCGACGGAGGGCCGCTGGGTTCGGGCACTGCCGCTGCCGATGGCGCCGCGGCCACCTGTGCGGCCTCGTCACTTGCTGAATCGAGGACACGCGCGAGCCGGAGCGCTTCGGCAAGCGACGCTTCAACCGACGCTGCGTCGCGGGCTTCGAATATCCGGCCGCCGGTGGCGTTCGCCAAACAGCTCATTTTCTCAGACGTCGTCTTGTCGAGCGAAATGCTGATGACATGAACGGTTACCTTGGGCGTGACCTTGGCGATCTCGGCGGCGACCGCGCAAACGTCCTGACGGCAGTTGTCCATGTCGTCGTGGACGACGATGAGGGTGGCCGGTGCATCTGGTGGCAGCGACTTGGCGGCGACCTTGACGCCTTGCACGAGGGGGCCCTTACCCGTCGGTCCAATTCGGCTGAAGACGGCCGCGAATTGAGGCAGATTGGCCGCTTGCGCTGGAATGACGGCATCGGCATCGCCGCAGTCGCCTTTGCGGCGGTTGCCGAAGGTGACGAGGCCAGTGCGCGATTGCGATGCGGCAGCCGGCAGCAGCTTCAACAATGCCCGGCTCGCCATGTCGAATTTGACGTCGGTTTGGCCCTCGAGCGGGCCACCCATGGAGCCCGAGCCATCGAGTACGATCATCGCGGTGGCCGCCGTTGTCGCCTGAGCTGAGGCTGGCGCCTGACCGCCCGCCTTTGCCGACGACAGCTGCGAAGCCATCAGAGGCGCTGCAACGAGGGCTCCAAGTAGGATCGAGTGGATGGCGCGCATAGGGCTCAATGATCTTTCTCTGGTCTTTTGGGCCTTGGTCTTGCAAACAGCGGCTCAATCTTACGGCCTTATACCAGAGGTCGGTGCGCAATGACGAGACCGCCGCCGAAAATCGCCCAGGCAAATTGGCCAAAAAATTTAGCAAGACACATAGGATGCACAACCCATGACCGCTTCGGCCATGACCAATCCGGTTCTCGATCTGTTGGCAAAGCGGCGCTCCGTTAAGCCCGACTTGCTGCAGCTACCGGCGCCCACGGCGCGTGAACTCGAAGCCATCCTGAAAATCGCTGCCCGCGTGCCCGACCACAAGAAGCTCACGCCCTGGCGGTTTATCGTGTTCGAGGGTGATGCGCGCTCGCGTGCCGGTGAACTTTTCGCCGACGCCTGTCTGGCAGAAGACCTGGAGACCCCGTCTCCAAAACGCCTCGACATCGAGCGTGGCCGCTTGCTGCGTGCGCCGATGGTCGTTGCCGTGGTCTCGCGTGTCGTAGATCGGGCTGGAGCGCCGGAATGGGAGCAAGTTCTGTCGGCCGGTGCCTCGGCCTTCAATCTTTGCGTCGCTGCCAATGCGCTCGGCTACGGCACCTGCTGGATTACCGAATGGGTCGCCTATAGCGCGCACGTCAAGGCTGGTCTGGGGCTTGCTGCCAACGAGCGCATCGCCGGGTTCGTGTATATTGGGACGCCCAAGCATCCGCCCGAAGAGCGGGAGCGTCCTCATCTTGCCGATCTCGTCACACGGTTTTAGCGCTCTCGTGCCGCGCAGGCACACCCTTTAACTCCGCCTTTACCCCGCAGGCGATACTGTGGCGTTTCACCGTCCTGTGGACGGATTTGGCGTCGCGTTCCTCAGCTTTTTGATGATGTGCGGAGTGAAATTCAGTGAGTTTGTTGTTCGATGCCCCTGTGCATCT
>JANNUW010000261.1:0-1233 GCA_031414095.1 Hyphomicrobium sp.
CTAGCTTAGCCGCCGTCCGGGACGGCCGGAGCATCGATACCTCCATGGGCTTCACGCCTGCGTCCGGATTGGTGATGGGCAGTCGCTCGGGCGATGTGGACCCGGGGCTGTTCTCCCACTTCGCGCGCACCGAGCAAATGAAGGCAGCGCAATTCCAGGACATGATGAGCCACGCGTCCGGGCTACTCGGTATTTCCGAAACCAGCGCCGACCTGCGCGATCTGCTCGCAGTCGAGCATGAAGACGTTCGTGCGGCCGAGGCCGTGGCGCTGTTCTGCTATCAGGCCCGGAAATGGATCGGCTCTTATGCGGCGGCACTTGGTGGATTGGACACGCTCGTCTTCGCCGGCGGCATCGGCGAAAACTCAGCGGTTGTGCGCGAACGCATCTGCCAAGGCCTCGGTTTCCTTGGCATCGAATTGAACGAGGAACGTAACGCGAAGAACGCGCCGCTGATCTCGACGGACGGAGGACGCGTCGCCGTGCGTGTCATCCGCACCGACGAAGAGCTCATGATCGCACGATCGCTCGCGCGTGTTCTGGCCCCAGCCTCGATGTCTGGAAAGACAGCCATCCGATGAAAAACCGAGCAAATCTCAACGGCTCCGACCTTGGGCATGAGCTTCGCGCCACCGCGCAAATGCTGGTCGCCGCCGACAAGGGCATTCTTGCGATGGATGAAAGCAATGTCACCTGCAATGTGCGGTTCGCAAAGTTAGGAATACCGCAGACCGCAGAGTTCCGACGCAATTGGCGCGAGTTGATTGTAACTACGCCTGGTCTCGCTGAGGCGATCAGTGGAGTGATCCTATATGACGAGACGATCCGCCAGAAAACGAAGGATGCCAATCCGTTGCTGACCGCCGTCGTAGCTGCAGGCTTTGTTCCCGGCATCAAGGTCGACACTGGCGCAAAGAACATGGCCGGCCACGCGAGCGAGAAAATAACCGAAGGTCTCGATGGGTTGCGTGACCGTCTGGCTGAATACGCAACGCTAGGCGCTCGGTTTGCGAAGTGGCGCGCAGTGATTGCCATCGGCGATGAAATCCCGAGCCGGGCATGCATCGAGGCTAACGCGCATGCTTTGGCTCGCTATGCAGCACTGTGCCAGGAGGCCGGTCTGGTCCCGATCGTCGAACCTGAAGTGCTCATTGATGGTGCACATACGATGGAGAGATCCGCGGAGGTTTCAGAGTTCTTGCTGCGGAGTGTGTTCAATCAACTCGTCGGTCA
>JANNUW010000262.1:0-3480 GCA_031414095.1 Hyphomicrobium sp.
CGATATCAATACCAATAGAGGAAAATGCATGCAGTTCAGTTCTTGTGGTATTTGCCATGGGATGCTGCTCCTATTGTTAACAGGTGCAATCTTAGCAGACTGACCTGCTGGTTCTGAGGGAGCAGCCGGTCCATCCCATTAGCGGAAGTTGGCGGGAATTGGATCAATTATTAATCCGGCAGGCCAGCTTTGCGCGGCGTATCTACACCTGCATTCAAAATAGACAGACTGCACTGATATCAACGGCGGTCGAGCAGGTGACAGGTCATCCGTCGCGCAGTTTTTCCGCTTTCGTTGACAAGAAAAAAGCGTTTAGAAAAGATAATCTGTTGCTGTACAGTTCGTGCTATTTCACGTAAGTCTGCCGTACGAGAAACCAATAGCAGCTATATTGAGTACTTTGGTGTATACGGCCATACTGCTTAAGGTTGAAATGTCAGGAAAAAACCTCAGATGGCTATTATCAATCGCTTCGCGGAGTACCATGACGAGATCATCGCTTGGCGCCGGACTCTCCATGAAAACCCGGAACTTTCTTATGACGTCCCGCAGACTGCGGCCTTTGTGGCAAAGAAGCTCGAATCTTTCGCTGTTGATGAGGTGGTGACGGGCGTCGGGCGGATGGGCGTCGTCGGTGTAATCCGTGGCTCAAAGTCAGGCAATGAGCGAACTGTTGCACTACGTGCAGAACTCGATGCCTTGCCGATCGTTGAAGAAACTGGAAAACCATATGCCTCGAAAATACAAGGGAAAATGCACGCCTGTGGCCATGACGGTCATATGGCCATGCTTCTCGGAGCGGCAAAATACCTGGCTGAAACACGCAATTTTTCCGGGAGGGCAGTCGTAATCTTCCAGCCCGCCGAAGAAGAGGGTGACGGAGGCAAAGCCATGGTGGACGACGGCTTGATGGAAAGATTCAAAATTGACGAAGTCTATGGGATGCACATGCGAACTGGTCTGCCAGTGGGAAATTTTGCAACTGCACCTGGGCCTGTCATGGCTGCCGCTGACGAATTTGAGATAGAACTGGCGGGAAAGGGAGGTCATGCCGGCCGTCCTAACATGTGCATTGACCTGATTGTCGCTGGTTCAGCCATCGTTCAAGCACTACAGTCGATTGCCTCACGAAATGCAGACCCAACAAAATGCGTTGTATTGTCGGTCACCCAGTTTCTCGCTGGTCGATCGTCGAATGTCATCGCCGATACTGCGACCATGAGTGGCACCGTTCGCACACTCGACGAAGTGACGCGAGATCTAGTCGAACGCAGACTAAGTGAAATTACGACGACAATAGCAAAGGCATATGGTGCGAGTGCTAAGGTACACTATAAGCGTAGTTGCCCGGTCACCATCAACGACCCTGCCGCTGCTTCATTCGCTACAAGCGTTGCCCAATCAATTGTCGGAACTAAAAACGTAGATAGCGACGTAGAACCTATTATGGGCGCGGAGGATTTTTCGTTTATGCTCAATGCGCGGCCTGGCGCGTTGATGTTTATTGGAAACGGTGACACGGCTACTGCTCACAATCCGAAATATGACTTCAACGATGCCGCCATCCCATATGGCTGTTCTTATTGGGCAAAACTTGTTGAAACACGGCTCAACGCAAATGGTTAGGTTGTCTGCAACGAGCGACTTAGCCACACTGCGAGTGCAAGATGTTAGCAAAACCTCTGAAGTGGAGGCAGTATTTTCTGGCGATCTCATGGCTTGGCCGAAGCAATGCATATATCCCGATTGGAATGCTCGATTTGACGCAGACCCCGGGCAGACGCGTCGGAGGCGGTGGGCATTTCTTGAGGCCAACTCAGACAAGGGCTTCATAGTCACGACATCACATTTTCCCCTGCCGTCGGTAGGAACAATCTCGCGACGTCAGTCGGTATTCTGGTTTAATGATCATCAGTAGGTAATGTCTGCAGCTGGCCCTAATCGGACCTCAAGGTCGAATTGCAAAATGTCCGCTCAGCTCGGTAGACCAGACATGGCGCCTGCAATGTCCGTTTTTTGAGAAAATTGGTCTGCATGCAGAGGCAGAGCCGACATGGATTTACAGCTGCACTTGGTCTGCTGTTGACCCCAATGTATGGACCGGCTGCGTTTCGCAAGAGGGACTATGCTGGGTATCGGAAGTCGCTGATATGTATCCGGCCTGTTTGATCGGCTCGCGGGCCGTGGCCTTGATGGGAATACGCACGCGCCATTGGTCTCATTAGCGGACAGGTTCACAGGAACCATTTGGGTCATCAGACTTTGGGTGCGTAGTTTGGTCCGTTCCATGCAGTCATCTCAATCGCGAACAGGTGGGAAGTGGCGGGCTGTCAGACTGCCGTCACTTCAATGCGGTGTGTGTCAAAGTCCTTTCCATGTCTCAGGATGCTCCAGGCAATGCGTGCCAGCTTGTTGGCCAGGGCCGCTGCCAGCTTGTTCTTGTGCATCCGTTTGGCGGCCTCTGTCAGCCAGGCGCCGAAGCTGAACTTCTCCCAGTTTTTGGGCCGCATCAGGATGATCTGGGCTGCCTGAACGAACAGCGTTCGCAGATATTTGCTGCCGCGCTTCGAGATGCGCCCGAGGATCGGTTTGCCGCCCGTGCTATATTGTCGGGGCACCAGCCCCAGCCAGGCCCCGAAGTCACGGCCACGTTCAAAAGCCTCGCCCGTGCCGATAGCTGCAACCACGGCAGTTGATATCACCGGGCCAATGCCGGGAACGCTCATCAGCCGTTGGCAGTTGCCTTCGCATTGGCTGATCGCCTCGATCTCGCTGGTGGTGCCTTCGACGCGCTGGTCCAGCCAGAGCCAGTCCTCGTAAAGGCCCATTATGATACCGCACATGCGCGGTGATATCTCGTCGGCACGGTTCTTCAGGATGGCAAACAGCGAGTTGCGCAGGGCATGGGCACCGGCTCGTACGGCGATGCCCTGTTCGATCAGGAAGGCCCGGATCTGGTTGATCGTTGCTGTTCGCCTTGAGACCAGGCGGGAGCGCACCCGGTGGAGGGCCTGCAGGTCCAGCTGAGCTTGCGTCTTCTCAGCAACAAGGTTCAGATTCGGGCGCAGCGCTGCTTCAGCAATGGCTTCGGCATCGTTATAATCGTTCTTTTGCCCCTTCACGAAGGGCTTGGTGTACTTCGCCGGGATGATCCGCGGCTCAAAACCGAGCTTGCGCAACGTTCGGCTGACAAAATGCGCGCTCAGGCACGCCTCCATCCCAACGATGCACGGCGACAGGGCCTCGAAAGTGCTGACCAGCGCCAGGCGCTTGATCTTGCGGCGAAGAACAATCTGGCCGCTGCGATCAAAGCCAACGAGGTGAAAGACGTCCTTGCCGATATCAATACCAATAGAGGAAAATGCATGCAGTTCAGTTCTTGTGGTATTTGCCATGGGATGCTGCTCCTATTGTTAACAGGTACAGTCTTAGCTGACTAACCTGCTGGCTTTGAGGCAACAGCCGGTCCATCCCATTACC
>JANNUW010000263.1:0-3681 GCA_031414095.1 Hyphomicrobium sp.
ATGATCGAACGCTGCTTCAACAAACTCAAAAACGCCCGCCGTCTCGCCACAAGGTACGACAAGACAGCGTACAGCTACTCAGGCTTCATCCACATCGTCTCAATTCGGTTGTGGATGAAAGAGTTTGTCAACAGGTCCTAAGCTGTTGCAAATGTCGGCATCAAGTGATGGCATGCCCGTTTCACTCGACACAACCAGGACAGCTGGTCAAGCATGCGAGGGTTTGATAGGTATTGAAAATCGTGAACCCGGTCCGCTCCAGTGTATCCGATAACCGGCCACGTCAAAGGCGATTGGTCTTGGGCAAGGTCCTGACCTATGCCCTGCTGGTTTTCTGGTCCCTTGTCTGTCTATTCCCGCTTTACTGGATTGCGGTTACGTCGCTGAAGGGCAACCTTGAGATAATGCGCGGCCCCTATTATCTTCCATTTGTAGACTTCACGCCGTCGCTCGACGCTTGGGTGGATGTTCTAACTTACGCCAACGATCATCTGTTATTGCGGTTTTTCAACTCGGCTGTCGTAGCGATCACGTCCACACTGCTAACGGTTTTATTTGGCGGGATGGCTGTTTACGGCTTGACGCGATTTCGATATGTGGTGCGATGGCTACCAGCCTTGCGCAATGACGGAATCCTGTTTGCCATGCTGGCCACCCGCATCTTGCCGCCTATTGTTGTGGTTATTCCTATTTACATGATGGCCCTATACACTGACTCGCTCGATACACATTTCGCCCTCATTTTCACCTATACGGCGGCAAATCTTCCTGTTGCCGTGTGGCTGTTGCTGCCCGTTTTTGGAAACATGGCAACATCGCAGGAAGAAGCCGCCCAGCTCGACGGCGCATCGCACTTCCGCATTTTCCTGACTATCTTCTTGCCCATGGTGGCCGCCAGCACCGCCGCTGTTGGGTTGGTGATATTTATCCTGTGCTGGAACGAGTATCTCTTCGCCGCTTTTCTGACTAGCGATAAAGTCTCGACACTGCCCCCTTGGATTGCGAGTCAAATGTCGATCAAGGAAGCGCAGACAGGCGGTGATGGAGACGAATGGTCACAACTCTCGGCAGCTATTATTTTCATGATCACACCTTTGCTTGCCTGCACAGCTTTCACCCAGCGCGTCCTTGCCCGTATGGCAGGCAAATGATTTGGAACTGTAAGCAGAGATTAACCAGGTCAGTTGCGGACTACGAGCAGCCCGGCGATTAGCGCTGCAATTGAAACTGCAACCGATGCCCCGACATAAGGCCAGGCCATAGCTATCTCGCCCCGCTCCCATAAAATGGCGGTATCAAGCGAGAAGGCGGAGAATGTTGTGAACCCGCCAAGAATGCCCGTTGTCATGAAGAGCCTCCAATGTTGGGAAGCATCCCCGCGAAAAGCAAAATAACCAGCGAGCAAGCCCATGATCAGGCTGCCCATAATGTTGACTGCCAATGTCCCGAATGGAAATCCTGTGCCCAGCGTGCGAGCGGCTAGGGCGTTAACGCCGTGCCTCATGGCTCCCCTCAAGCCCGCTCCAAGAAATACAACCAGATAGACTTGCATCAGACATTCTCTCTCTTTTTTATGGCCACAATCACAACGCCGAAAAGGGCCACGGCGGTAAAGGCTGCTCCCGCAAGGAATGTCGCCGCTGGCCCATAGGCATCCCACAACCCGCCCGCAATGACGCTGGCAATCAGCATGGCTATGCCGATGGCAAAGTTGAAAACGCCGAAGGCGGTGCCCCTCAGGTCAACAGGAGCCGTATCGGCCACGAGGGTTGCAAGCAAGCCTTGCGTGAACCCCATATGAAGTCCCCAGAAGACAACCCCCAGCATAATCGGCAAGACGGTGGACCCCATTGCCAGAATGATGTCGGCAACAATCAGGAACGCGATGCCTGCAATCAAAACACCTTGCCGTCCGGTCCTGTCTGCCATCACGCCAGCGGGGTAAGCCGCAAGCGCATAGACAATGTTCATCACCACCATAATTAGCGGCACAAGGGCAATGGGAAGCCCAACACTCTGGGAACGCAGAATGAGGAAGGCTTCGGAAAACCTTGCAAGCGTGAGCACGAAAGCAACTGCCACGACTGCCCAGAAGGCTCCTGATAATCTGCCCGCGTCACGGAAGGTAATCGAGGTACGCTTTTGGTCCTCTTGCATTTTGGGTTCATCGACGCCGAACACCATGAGGGCAAAAGCGATAAAGGCGGGAATAACGGCAATCCAAAAAACAAACCGGAAGTTATCGCTTGTGAGGGTCATTAACGCGATGGCAGCCAACGGGCCAACAAAAGCGCCGACTGTATCGAGGGATTGTCGAAGCCCAAAACTTGCTCCCCTCAATTCGGGTGGTGCAATATCGGCCACCAAAGCATCACGCGGTGCTCCACGAATGCCTTTTCCAACCCGGTCAATAAAGCGAGCCGCAACAAGCCAGCCCACAGTCTGGGCAAGAGGGAATATGGGTTTGGTAAAGGCAGCAAGTCCGTAGCCGATTTCAGCCAGAAGCTTGCGCTTGCCCATCCAGTCGGAAAGTGCGCCCGAGAATATCTTGGTGATGCTGGCGGTCGCTTCGGCGAGCCCCTCAATAAACCCCACCGTCAACATTGACGCGCCAAGGATGGTGACCATGTATATAGGCAGCAGCGCATGTATCATTTCCGAAGAAATGTCCATGAACATGCTGACCAGCCCAAGAGCCCAGATGCCACGGGGGATGTCGCCAAGCCTGGAAGTGAGCGAGGCTTTTTGTTTGGCCATGATACTGCTTTCTTGTGTTACAAGTTCAGGCAACAAAAAACCCGCCAATAGCGGGTGATTTACCTCACACTCCCGCTACGGCAAGGCCCAATGCGGCCTCTGTTAGCAGGAGCTATCAGCCTTCCGGCGGTTATCGGGAAGCCCCATTCCCATCTCTCACTCAACAATACGTTAGGCGTCCAGAAGTGTCAAAGCTGCTTGGCCTGGCATTGAACCGAAAATCATTCGCATTTCCAGTGTGATGCAAGAGGAATGACTTAGGAGGCATTTTGCTGGTGAGCCAATTCATCCATATCCAATTGTGTAACAAACGGAGAAGCGAATGATGATCATGTGTAATAAGTAGAATTTTCAACAATCTAGTTTTGGCTGGTGGAGCGAAGGTCCGACAAACTAACGGTCGTGTACATCCGCTGATGTTCAATTTACGTCTATTAATTTGCATTTTATAGCGGCCAGTGTCTACCCCTGTTCGCCGGCATACGCTATGATCCCAACTCTGAAGTGGGGAAGGATGTGGGGATAGCCATGGTGCGTTCAATTGGAAAACTCTCCGCTGTTGCCGTCGAAAAGCGAAACAAGACTGGTCGCCACTCCGATGGTGGCGGGCTTTATATAAACGTTTCAAAGGCTGGGACCAAGTCGTGGGTATTCATGTGGGCGAAGCAGGGCAAGCGCCGGGAAATGGGCCTTGGGGCCTATCCCGCCGTTTCGCTCAAAGTCGCCCGCGATAAGGCCGCCAGGTGCAGGTCGCTCGTGGCTGGTGGGGTTGACCCCATTACCGAGAGGAACCGGGAGCAGGAAAAGACCTTCGCCGAGTGTGTTGACCTCTACATCGCGGCCATGGAACCCAACTGGCGTAACGAAAAACACCGTTATCAGTGGCGGCAGACCCTCACCAGCTACTGTGCGCCAATCAGACCG
>JANNUW010000264.1:0-3474 GCA_031414095.1 Hyphomicrobium sp.
TCTACCTGATCAAGGACATGTTCGAAAAAGGCGCCGGGCCGAGCGCCGAAGTCCGCCACCACGTCGACCGCTGCCTCTCCTGCCTTTCGTGCATGACGACGTGCCCCTCGGGCGTCGACTACATGCATCTCATCGATGCGGCGCGCGCTGAAATCAACGAAAAGTCAAAGCGGCCGGCCAAAGCCCGGTTGGTCCGCCAGATGCTGGCGTTCGTCGTGCCCTATCCGGGGCGATTCCGCGTGGCGCTGCGGCTGGCTGCATTTGGCCGCCCGTTCGTGCCGCTGATGCGCAAGCTCGGGCTGCCCGAGCTTGCGGCCATGATTGAGCTTGCGCCCGAGCACGTGCCGGCTCCGGGAAAATTCGATGGTCCAGGAACGGCGGCGACCAAGGCCGAACGCCGTGCGCGCGTGATTTTGCTGGCGGGCTGCGCTCAGCAGGTGTTGCGCCCCGATATCAACGACGCCACCATTCGTTTGCTGGCCCGCCGCGGCGTCGACGTCGTGGTCGCGAGCGGGGCTGGCTGTTGCGGCGCGCTCGTCCATCATATGGGGCAGGAAGCCGATGCCATGGCCCAGGCCCGCCAAAATGTGGAGGCCTGGACCAAGGAGATTAGCAAGGGTCCGGTCGATGCCATCTTAATCAATGCATCGGGCTGCGGGACGATGGTCAAAGACTACGGCCATCTGCTGCGCAACGATGCCGCCTACAAAGATCGCGCGGCAGAAATATCAGCGCTGACAGCCGACATCACAGAATTTCTGACGGCGACGCATTTAGGTCCGCCGAGCCGCTGGTCTTCGGTGCGGGTGGCCTATCATTCGGCCTGTTCGATGCAACACGGTCAAGGCATTACCGACGAACCCAAGGCGCTGTTGAAACAAGCGGGCTTCAGCGTCGTCGATGTGCCGGACGGCCATTTGTGCTGCGGCTCAGCGGGCACCTACAACATTCTACAAGCGCCGCTCGCAAACGAACTCAAGGCGCGCAAAATCGCCAGCATCAAAACGACGAAGCCCGACGTGGTGGCGGCCGGCAATATCGGCTGCATCACGCAACTGCAAACGGGCTTGGGCGTGCCGATCGTGCATTCGGTGGAGTTGCTCGACTGGGCGCATGGCGGGCCGGTGCCGCGCGGGCTCGAGCACCTGAAGGCCTTCGTGACAGATGTACCAAAGCCCAAATTTTCCGCCGAAGATTTCATAGAGCCGCGGCCGGCATGACGTCCTTCTCACCTGTCGATCTCAAGAATCCCGACCGCCGGGATCACGCCGGTCCGTTCGATATCATCGGCGACGTACACGGCTGCGCCGACGAACTGGCCGCGCTGTTGTCGGCACTGGGCTACTTCGTGCGGTTTGCGGGCCGTGGCGATGACCGCCACGCGGTGACCTCTGCGCCTCCCGGTCGGCGGGCAATTTTCGTCGGCGACTTGGTCGACCGCGGGCCCAACGCGCCCGACGTGTTTCGCATCGTCATGGGCATGACCCGCGCCGGGCACGCGTGGGCGGTCGAAGGCAATCACGATGTCAAGTTTCTGCGCTGGCTAGGGGGACGCCAATCGAACCTGACGCACGGGCTCGATCGCACGGTTGCGCAGTTCGCGACGGAAGCCTCTCGCTTTCACGGTGAGGTCAAACATTTCCTGTCGCATCTGCCGAGCCACCTCTGGCTCGACAACGGGCGTCTCGCCGTAGCTCATGCCGGCATCCGGCATGAGATGCTGGGCCGTCAGTCGGGCGACGTCCGGCATTTTTGTCTCTACGGCGATACCTCGGGAAAGGCCGCCAAAGACGGCCTCCCGATCCGTTATCATTGGGCCGCGGCCTACGCCGACGAGACCGCCGTCGTTTACGGCCATACGCCGGTCAGCGACCCGGACTGGGTCAACAACACCATGTGCATTGATACTGGATGTTGTTTTGGCGGCAAGCTGACGGCGCTCCGCTGGCCCGAGCGGACTTTGGTAAGCGTCGCTGCCGCCGATACGTACACGCAATTGCTGCGGCCCTTCGGCCACCCGCCCGCCCGGCCGGCCACGACCTCGTAGAACGCTTAAACGTAGCGTGCCTGCTGAACCTATGTGCCAATCTTGAAAGAACAGGACGTCTGCCATGGACATTATCAACGCCCTTATCGCCAAGGAATTGCACGTGGGCGTCGCGCAGGTGGCCGCCGCCGTCGATCTGTTGAACGAGGGCGCGACGGTGCCGTTCATCTCGCGCTATCGCAAAGAAAAAACCGGCGGCCTCGACGACACCCAACTGCGCAAACTCGAAGAGCGTCTCGGTTATCTGCGCGAGTTAGAAGATCGCCGCGTCACCGTTCTGAAGGCCATCACCGATCAAGGCAAGTTGACCCCCGAATTGGCCCGCGCCATTGCCGGTGTTGAAAGCAAAGTCGAGCTCGAAGACATTTACGCGCCCTACAAAATTAAGCGCCGCACGAAAGCGCAAATAGCGCGCGAGGCTGGGCTCGAACCTTTGGCCGATAGTCTGCTCGCTAACCCCGCGCTCGATCCCGCGACCGAGGCCGCCAAGTTTCTCGACGCCGGCAAAGGCGTGGCGGATGAAAAAGCAGCTCTCGACGGCGCGCGGTTCATTCTGATCGAACGTATCGGCGAGAGCGCGACCCTCGTCGGCGACCTGCGCGAGTGGCTGTGGGCAACCGGCATCATCACGTCGAAAGTTTTGAAAGGCAAAGACACCGAGGGCGCCAAATTCTCCGATTATTTCGACTTTTCGCAAGCCGTGAAGGAAATGCCATCGCACCGCGCGCTCGCACTCTTGCGTGGCCGCAACGAGGGGTTCCTCGATATCGACCTCGACGTTGTGGTGGAGCCCGGACGCGGGCACCCGGCTGAGGGCCGGATCATGTCGGCGTTCAATATTGCAGACCGTGGACGGCTCGCCGACCGATGGCTGATCGATACCGTCAAGTTGGCGTGGAAGGCGAAGCTGCACGTATCGCTCGCAGTCGATCTGCTGACGCGCCTGAAGGAAGGTTCTGACACCGCCGCGATCACGGTTTTCAAAACCAACCTCAAGGATTTGATGCTAGCCGCGCCCGCCGGTCCGCGCGTGACCATGGGGCTCGACCCCGGCATTCGTACCGGCGTCAAAGTCGCGGTCGTTGATCAAACCGGCAAAGTGCTGGAGACGACAACCGTTTATCCCCACGAACCGCGCAAGGATTGGAACGGTTCGCTGGCGGCACTCGGTGCTCTGTGTATCCGCCACAAGATCGAGCTGATCGCCATCGGTAACGGCACTGCCAGCCGCGAGACTGACAAGCTCGCAGCCGAGCTCATCGCCAAATTGCCGGGCAGCGCGCTCACCAAGGTCATGGTGTCGGAAGCCGGTGCATCGATCTACTCGGCGTCGGAATTGGCGGCGCTCGAGTTTCCAGACCTCGACGTGTCGTTGCGCGGCGCAGTCTCGATTGCGCGCCGCCTGCAGGATCCGCTCGCCGAACTCG
>JANNUW010000265.1:0-3631 GCA_031414095.1 Hyphomicrobium sp.
GCGCGCGGCACGCGTGCGCGAGCCGGGATCTCGTCCTCAATATGTTGGACGTGACCCCGGCTCGGCGCGCCTCACCTCCGTTCGCCACTCCGTCCGGGGACGCAGGTGGTGGGTGAGTCGTGAACCTTCGGATTCACGCCGTTTGCACGCATCCCCCCCACTTCTGCTGTCCCGGCCAAGCGCGCGGCACGCGTGCGCGAGCCGGGATCTCGTCCTCAATATGTTGGACGTGACCCCGGCTCGGCGCGCCTCACGTGCATGCTCCGCCCCGTCCGAAAACGCAGGAATTTTGGGGATTTGTGCGCGCGCCAAAGGCATCAAACCTTGGTTTTCATCGCCGCACTTTTGGCTCTGAGGCCGCGGCTCTCGGTGCGCCCCAATTTCTTGACGGCCGCTTGCAGTTCATGGCGGAACTCGTCGCGCTTTTCGTGAATTGACGCGATGACGAGCCCGGTCGGAACCCCGAGCCCGACGAGTGATGCCTCCGACAATTGCAGGCTCGCTTCAATCGTCTCGGGCACCGCATCTGTGACACCCAATTCGTAGAGCCGCCGCGCGTGCCCGGCATCGCGCGCACGCGCGACGATGACGATCTTGGGCCACTCGGCACGAATGGCTTCTACGAGCCCGTCGACTTCGCTCCAGGTGTGCATGGTGATGATGACGGCCTTGGCCTCGCCGAGGCCGCAGTGGGCTAAGAACTGCGTGTTTTTTCCATCACCGAAATAGACGGGTTTGCCGTCGAGCCGGGCTTGGCGCACGAGTTCGGGCGCACGCTCGGTCACAACGTATTCGATGTTGTGGCGGCTCAGCATATCGGCCACGAGTTCGCCAACGCGGCCGTATCCGACGACTATAGCCTTGGGATGCATTTCAGGCGTCGGCATCAGGGCGAGGGCTGCATCCATCGCGGACGCCGGCCCGGCACCGAGGCGGTCTTCGAAGTAGCGTGTCATGACCTGCCCGGCTTCATCGAGCAGCGGGATCGTCACCATCGAAAGCGAGGCGACAGCGAGCGCATAGTCGCCATCGGGACCCGCAACGAGACCCGACGCTATCGCCATGCCCAGGGCGATGAAGGCAAATTCGCCGCCCGGCCCGATAAGCAATCCGGTCTTGATCGAAACCGCCCACGGCAAGCCGAAGCCCTTCGCCAGCACTGACGTGATGATGACCTTGATCGCAACGAGCCCAACGACGCCCGCAAGGACCGGCCAAGGGTCATTGAGCAGCGCGCCAACATTGAGGCTCATGCCGACGGTGAAAAAGAACACGCCGAGCAGCAATCCCTTGAAGGGATCGATGGTCGCCTCTATGGCACGCCTGAATTCGGTCTCGGACAATAACAGTCCGGCGATGAAGGCGCCAAGCGCCATCGACATGCCGGCGAGCGCGCTGACGATGCCGCTGCCAACGGCGACGAGCAAGGTCGCGGCCACGAATAGTTCGGTGTTGCCGGTCGCGGCCACGGAGCGGAACAGCGGGCGTAGGAAGACGAACCCGACCGCCACGATCAATGCAATCGCGGCCAGCGCCTGCACGAACGCTGTTGCCAGCGCGATCGCAACAGAACCCTCCTGGCCGGGCTTCAAAATGGTGACAAGCAAGATCAGCGGCACGACCGCCAGATCCTGGAACAGAAGAATTGAAAACGTCGTGCGCCCGGTGAGCGTGCGCAAGCGTTTCTGCTGCGAGAGTTCTTCAACGACAATGGCTGTTGACGACAGCGCTAAGCTGAGGCCGATAATCATGGCGGGCGCAGGCGCGACACCCAGCCCAAGGGCGGCGAGGCCCAGCGCGATCGCAGACAGGGCAACCTGCAGCCCGCCCAGGCCGAACACGAGCCGACGCATCGTGACCAGGCGCTTGATCGACAGTTCGAGCCCGATGAGGAAAAGGAGAAATACAACACCGAGTTCGGCCAGCGCTGCCAAGTTGTCCCCAGTTCCAACCGTGATCCACGACAGCGGGCTTTCCGGCTCGGCAAGCGCGCCAAGGCCAAAGGGACCAAGCAACGCGCCGGCCATGAGGAAACCCAGCACTGGCGAAATTTTCAGTTTCTGTACCGCCGGGACGATGACGGCCGCCGTCGCCAAAACCAGCATCACATCTTTATAAGCTGCGGGATTGATTGCACCTGCCATGTGGTCAAACTTGCTCTTTTGGAAATTGGCCGCGCGGCCTGCTCACGCACGCTCACTCTACCCGAATGCCCCGCGGATTGGCATTTTTCGCCGTCGCTTATGATCACGCCATGACGATACGCGCTGCCGTCTTAACTCCGATTTAACCATAAGGTGTGCGTGATGAGCCGATTGCGTCGCCTTTAGTTGAGGTTTGTCATGCGTTGTCTTTCCGCACGTGCCTTGCGATCGTTTATCAGCCTGCCCGTAAGTCTGTGCGTAACACTATTGTTCGCCGGCTGCGGTATGGCGCCCGGTCAAAACGGCATAACCACTGCAAGCTTGCGTCCGCGTCCTGCAGAGCCCCTTCTCGCCAAGCCGTATTCGAGCTATGCACCCGCTTCGACCGTCGGCGCCGCGATGCCGGCGCGTCCGGCCGCAGCCAGCCAGCAAGCGATGGCCGCCGCTCCGCCCAGAACATTCAAGACCTACCAATATCAATGGAACGGCAATCGCGAACGCATCAAGGAAGGTGCTTCGACCGTCGCTACACCGAGCGCCCCGACGGCCAGCGCGACGAAACACAACGCGGGTCTCTTGTGGAAAACTTCGCAACCCGCCCCGCCGGCGTCCAAGTCCGGCACGCGTGACAAACCACCTAAGCCGCCGCTAGACATCGTCGTTGCCCCCGGCGACACGTTGTTTAGTTTGTCAACGAAGCACAACGTGCCGATGGCAAGCTTGATGCAGGTCAATCATATGACGAGCCCGATCATCCGCGTCAGCCAGCATTTGGTGTTACCCGCCGCCAGCCGATGAATTTAGCGTGATGATGCCTTGAGCAGCTTCCGGCTCCTCGACGCTTTCAGACGGATCATCGAAACAAGCGAGCAGATGCGCGACGCGCTCTTTGCCGGGCAGATGCCCGACGCGCGATCCGCGGCTGTGCGCGAAAATCGGCCCGAAGCTCAGCACGTCGTCACGTGTGAATAGCCCCTCTTTGCGCCCGGTCTTGACCGACCAGCAGTCGGCCTCGTTTTCGCTCGACGTCGTCGGGACGTAAATGTGGCTAAGCACATGATGCCCGCACTCGTGGTAATAAAAGAAAATTTGCGCCTTTTCAGGCAAACCGGCCATCCGGGACGTATCTATCGTGATGATGGGCATGCGGGAGACAATCCAAGCCCGCGCCACGTCTCCCAGATCGTCCATACGGGTCGTGCGCACCGGCGCGCCGCGAAAGTCTTTGCAGGTTAGACTAATACCGGAGATGACGAGATCGGTGTCCCGGCCTTGCGCTTGAGCCGGTGCGCCCGTCGCTAAGGCAAGCGTTATAGTTAAAACTGAGGCCCAGAACGTAGCCCGGAACTTGGCAGTGGCTGATTTCACGCCTAACCCCTCCAGATTCGAGGACCCGTCGTTCCCCTAACCCTAGTGTAACGAGAGCAAGAGACAAGGGGATTAGTTTGTTCCTTATTTCTTTGCGCACGGCGACTCCCGTTCCGGGA
>JANNUW010000266.1:0-1346 GCA_031414095.1 Hyphomicrobium sp.
AGCCTCTCCTGCACCTCCAGGTTCGGGTCCTTGACGACGACGCCCGAGGGATCGCGAACGAGGCCGATCGGCAGGGTGAGTGCAAGCTCACCGCGTTCCGCCTTCGCAAGAAGACCAGCCGTCAACCGGCTCCGGATCGTATGGAGTTCGAGTTCCGAGATGCTACCCTTCAAACCGAGCAGCAGCCGGCCATTCGCACTGCCGGGATCATAGACTCCATCCCGGTCAGCGATGAGGCAGCCGTGCAGTCCGCAGATGTCGAGCAGTGGATACCAATCCGAGCAGTTGCGGGCGAGGCGGGTCACGTCGATGGATAGGATCAAGCTGACCTCGCCGAGGCCGACGCGGCCGACCAGCTCCTTGAAGCCGCTGCGCTGCGCCGCCGACGCCCCGCTGATGCCGAGGTCCGCATCGATGACGTCGATGTCAGCCTCGTGCCAACCGAGCTCGCGGGCCCGCTGTCGAAGCGCGTATTGCAATCGCAGGCTTTCTTGGTTGTTCACCACCTGGTGGGTCGTCGACTGCCGGATGTAAACGACCGCCCTTCGCTTCAAGTGGTCCGGTTTGACCAGTTCGGACTTCATGGCAAGCCTCCGCCAGAACTGCGGCGACCTCGTCGACGATTTGGCGCTGCAGTGCCGCTGGCAGCGTCGTCCAAAGGTCTTTCGGATTGATCGGCATGGTGTTCGAACTGCTCAACCAACGAGGTCAGATCGTGAAGCGCCTCGACGCTCAGCTTCGTTCGATTCTCCGCGCGGTTCTGTGGCTCGGTTGCAGCGACCGGGATCAAAAGGCTGGCTTTGTCCCGGTATTCCACCTCATACGAAATCGGAAAGCCGCCACCTTGGTGCACCGAACGGCGGATCACATGGAACGTGCGGCCAAACAGTGGATGCGTTGGATCGCGCACCGCGATCACCTCGCCGGATGATTCGTCAGACTCTCCAGAGGGGATATTCCGATGCGCCCTCGCTGGAGGGCATCGATTGGAGAGCCCCGCAGAAAACATATCGGCCGGAGATTGCAGGTTGAGGTGTGCCCTCTGCGACTCTGCCCGTGGATATTAACGCGAAGGCATTCGCGGCGATCAGCGAAGCATCTATCGTGACGGCTATGGTGCTCGATCCGACCCCGTTCCCCGACGATGTTGCAACGCTCAAAGCGATGCTAGTCGCCGCCAACGCACGCGCTCTCGATCTCGACGCGCAAGTCGCCAACCTCAAGCTCACGATTGCGAAAATGCGGCGCGACACGTTTGGCGCGTCGTCCGAGCGCGGCCTCAAGCTGATCGACCAGATGGAGCTGCAGCTTGCCGAGCTTGTGGAAACTGTGACCGAGGGGAAGGC
>JANNUW010000267.1:0-1811 GCA_031414095.1 Hyphomicrobium sp.
GCATGCCATGGAAGAGCACTGCAATTACGAGGGCGGCTAGCGGGGGTTCCATGCGATGGTTATAAACCGACGCGGTTGACGCTGAGCGACATCGCCGACCGCCTAGCTGGATCCGGTCGATCTTCCGCCTTGCAGAGAGCCTGTGTGAAAACGCGGCCCAGTGAACGAAGCATGTTATGATTCCCGTATTGCGACCGGGGGGTCTCATGAAGCGCTTTATTGAAGGCCAGGATCGTAGCCAGACGACGCTTTTGCCGGAGTGCATTGACGACTACGTCGACGCCGACAATCCGGTGCGCGCGATCGACGCATTCGCAGACATGCTGGATTTGGCGGCACTCGGTTTCCCGATCGAGCCGGGGGCCACGGGGCGCCCCGGCTATCATCCAGCGGTCATGCTCAAGCTCTACCTTTATGGCTATCTCAATCAGGTGCAGTCATCACGCCGACTGGAGCGCGAATGCGCGCGCAACCTGGAATTGATCTGGTTGATGGGCCGCTTGAAGCCCGACTTCAAGACGATAGCCGACTTCCGGCGCGATAATGGCCCCGGGATCCGCAAGGTCTGCCGGCAGTTCGTCGCGCTCTGCCGGGACATCGATCTTCTCGATGCGGGCCTCGTCGCCATCGACGGCAGCAAGTTCAAGGCTGTCAACGCCAAAGCGAAGAGCTACACGCGCGAGAAGCTGCGCAGGCGCCTTGGTGAGATTGACGTCGCCATCGACCGGTACATGGGCGAACTCGATCGCGCCGACGAGGTCGTTGCAAAGACCGGCATGCATCCGGTTGAAGCGCGGCTGTCGCGCGTCATCAAGAAGCTCGCGCATTACCGAAAGGAAGCCCGCACGCTGCGCTCCATCGAGCAGCGCATGGACAGCACCGGTGAGACGCAAGTCTCGCTGACCGACCCGGATTGCCGTGCCATGGCGACGACGAGCAAGCAGCCCCGCGTTGTCGGCTACAATGTGCAAAGTGTTGTTGAGACCAAGCATCATCTGATCGTCGCGCACGAAGTGACGAACCTCGGCTACGACCGCGAGGCGTTATCGATGATGGCGCTCGCGGCAAAAGACGTGATGGCCAGCGATAAGATCGAGGCCATCGCCGACAAGGGGTACTACAGTGGAGAAGAGATCGTCGCCGCAGAGAACGCTGGCATCGCTGTCACGGTATCAAAGCCGAACACTTCGAACGCAGGGGCGGCGGGCCGCTTCGACAAAGCTGACTTTGTCTACGATAGCGACCGCGATGCCTATCGCTGTCCTGCCGGAAAATGGCTGACCTATCACTTCACGAGTGAACTCGACAGTAAGATGATGCGCTCATACTGGACGACGGCGTGCGAGAGTTGCGCGGTCAAGCACAGATGCACCACAGGCAAGGAGCGCCGCGTCCGTCGCTGGGAGCATGAGGCGATTCTCGAACGCGTTCAGAAGCGTCTCGACGACGACCCGTCAAAGATCCCACTACGGAGCAAAACGGTCGAGCATCCCTTCGGCACGATCAAGGCTTGGATGGGTGCAACCCACTTCAAGATGAAAACGATGAAGCACGTCGCAACCGAAATGGCGCTACACGTGCTCGCCTACAACATGATGCGTGTCATCGCGATCATGGGCGTCCCGCGCCTGCTCGAAGCGATGAGGGGATGATGCGCGCGCTTTTGAGTGCGTGCTGGCCTTGAAAACGGCATCGGCAGAGCGTTTCGGGCGCTCAGAGAGAGCCAGCGCGGCCAAAATCTAGAAAATGCCGTCTACATCGCCAGCCACCGCGCCACTGCCCAGACCGAACGAGGTTCTCACACACCCTCC
>JANNUW010000268.1:0-3121 GCA_031414095.1 Hyphomicrobium sp.
TGCCTGCATTCAGCATCCGGCTCCCCGCCCAGGGAGCTGCACGCACTGCGCGACTAATTCGTCCGGTTGACCATGCGCTCGACGGCGCGGCGGGCTCTTACGGCGACCTCGGGATCCACGGTCACTTCATGCTGCATGTAAAGCAGGCTGTCGTAGATCGTTTCCAGGCTGATGCGTTTCATGTGCGGGCACAAATTGCACGGCCGCACGAACTCGACGTCTGGAACGTCGGCGGCAACATTCGACGCCATCGAGCATTCGGTGACGAGCAGCGCCTTGCGCGGCTTGTTGTCTTTCACCCAATTGATCATGCCCGACGTCGAGCCCGTGAAATCGGCCATGGCAATCACATCGGGCGGGCACTCTGGATGGGCAATGATCTTCACGCCGGGCTCCGACAGGCGGTATGCGGCAAGCTCTGCGCCGGTAAAGCGCTCGTGCACCTCGCAGTGGCCACGCCACGCGATGATCTCGATTTTGGTTTTGGTCTGCACATACTTCGACAAATATTCGTCGGGGATGAGCAGCACGCGGGGCGCGTTCAGGCTCTCGACCACCTGCACCGCATTGGCCGACGTGCACGTGATATCGCACTCGGCTTTGACAGCCGCGCTGGTGTTGACATAGGTGACGATCGGCACGCCCGGATAGGCTTCGCGCAACAGTCTCACATCCGCCGCCGTGATCGACGCGGCAAGCGAACACCCAGCGCGCAAATCAGGTATCAGCACTGTTTTGTCGGGCGACAAAAGTTTCGACGTCTCGGCCATGAAGTGCACACCAGCCTGCACGATCACCTTCGCCGTCGAGCGTGCGGCTTCCTTGGCAAGGGCGAGGCTGTCGCCTTTGAAGTCGCTGACGCAGTGGAAGATCTCAGGCGTCATGTAGTTGTGCGCGAGAATGACAGCGTCGCGCTTCACTTTGAGCTCGTTGATGGCCTTGATGAGCGGCGCGTAGTGCACCCACTCCATCGGCGTGATGATGTGCTTCACGCGCTCGTATAACGGCGCCAGTTCTAGCTTGAGAGCGGGTGTAAATTCGAGGTCGGCCCGTTCTGGAACGGACACGGACGCGGACGGTTTGCGGACGGCTGTGCCCGCACCGAGCTGCTTGCCAGCGAGTTCAACCATCAACTTTCCTCCGTCAGTTATGCAAAGACTGAGCATAAATTAGGCGCAATGGAACCCCGTAACGGCGCGCTCGACTAGGATATGCTTCAAACGAGCATATTTTCCACACATGCAAGATAGTGGATCGGACGGCTAATTTCCAGAGCCGTTAGATATACGGCGGCTGAAATCGCTCCGATCGGCTTTGCAGTAGCCAAACAACGCCAAAAAAACGCCGCCCAGTGCGGGCGGCGTTCGACATTTCATGAACTGCGGCGCGCGCCGGCGCTTAATTAAGCCCGGCCGGGTTTGACCCTGACGCCTGGGGCTGGGCGTTCCAGGAGCACCTCGCGCCGGAATCGGAACAATTTCGCGGGCCGGCCGCCTGTTTGCGATTTGACTTCGCCGGTCGTCTCCACGAGGCCTGCGTTTTCGACAAGCCTGCGGAAATTCTGCTTGTGCAGATGCGGACCCAGAATAGCTTCGACGGTGCGCTGCAATTCAAACAGCGTGAAGTCCGGCGGCATCAACTCGAAGATGACCGGGCGGTATTTGATTTTAGCCCGGACGCGGCTCATGGCCGTCGCCAGCACGCGGCGGTGATCAAACCGCATCGGCATACCGAGGCGCGGCAACCCGGTCCACGATTGGGCGGCCTCGCGGCCATCGCGTTGCGCTTCTTCAACGAGGCCGGCTTCATAAAGCAGCTCAAAGCGCTCGAGAACTTTTTCTTCGTCCCATCCGGCCCCATCCAAACCAAAGCAGATGCGGACGCGATCGGCGCGTTGCAGCGGATGGGCGGGCGTTGCACTCCGATGCGGGCGCTCTGCCCACTCTTTCAATCTAGTTTCGATGTGCCCTGCGAGAAGCGCTGGCCGCCCCTGCCTCCAGTCTTCCCATGGAAAATACTGATACCAGCTGCGCCAAGTGCTGCCCGTTGCATCGGCCGCGTTCGAAGGATGCGTGAGGGCGAGATAGCCGATCGAAACCACATGAGGTGCCGAATCGTCGGCCTCAGCTTGGCGGCCGCGATCGCCGAATGAATAGAGTTGTTCGGTGTAGCCAAGTTCAAGTCCGGTCTGGCGGGTCACCCAGGACCGCAGCCCGCCCTCTAGCGTGCGGTGATCGAGCGGTGAGAACGGCCCGAAGGGCAATCCGTCTAAACTTGTATTGCCCTCCTCGTCGTCGCGCACGGCCAGAACAACGGGTTCGTTATCTATGACCGCGACGATAGCTGCATTGAGACCAATCTCGACGCCCGCGCCCTCGGCAACGGGGCGCCCGTGCGTAATCGGCGCCGGTTGTGAGCTAGGGGTTTCAAAGGTCCGGCGTCTTACGTTAGCGTCTGACATGGTTACAAGCCTCCCTCGGATAACCCGGGCTAGGCGTCGATCATGGCGATTTTCGGGAACAAGTCCTTAGCTAAGACCATGATGTTCGGCACAATTTTGCCATTATTAGTGACTGAGCCCCGTAATTACGGGCTTTTAAGGTAGTACAGCCAATTCGCGAAAACGCTGCTTAAATAAATATTGCGCCTGCTCGGCTGGCCACGGCACCATCTCCGCGAGCTGGCTCGTTAGGAGTTCTGGTAACCCATTGGGGCGGCCAAAAAATCGCGCAGCTTCATCGACGGCAAAGCCCGCCAGCAGGGTGGCTTCATAAAACGCTGCCATCCTGTCTGCGCTCTTTAACGTTGCCTGCACATCGGCGGGGAGCGGGTAAGGCACACAATACCGGCTATGAATGGCCGCCAAGAGCTTGGCCTCAAAAGCCTTGTAATTAAGCCCTACGGCCGCCTTGAACGGACTGATCAGATCGCCGATGACATATTCGGGTGCATCGTGCAGCAGAGCGGCGAGCCGCCAGTGGTTTGGCCAATCCGGAGCGAGGGCTCCCGCGATCTCTTCAACGATTATGACGTGCTGGGCGACGGAAAGGGCGTGCGCGCCGGTCGTTTGACCGTTCCATCTCGCCACGCGGGCCAAGCCATGGGCGATGTCTTCGATTTC
>JANNUW010000269.1:0-1154 GCA_031414095.1 Hyphomicrobium sp.
GGCGATTGCCTCCGGCCGGGAGCTTCGTCTCGATGAGGATCGCATCTATTCCGACTTCAACGTAATGGCGGAGCGGGAAAGTGTAAGGCCGGATGGAATCGAAGCCGTTGCCATCGTCACGCCTAATCATCTTCACTTCTCGGCAGCAAAGACATTCCTCTCACACGGAATCCACGTGATCTGTGATAAGCCCATGGTGACCACATTGGCGGAAGCCAATGAGCTTGCCAGTGTCGTCAAAGAGTCAGGTCGGATCTTTGCTCTCACACATAATTATTCGGGTTATCCGCTGATCCATCAGGCCCGCGATATGATTGCGCAAGGTACATTGGGTGATATCCGTCTGGTTCACTTTGAGTATCTGCAGGACTGGCTGACGGAACCCATTGAACATGCAGGGCATAAGCAAGCGTCATGGAGGACTGATCCAAATCGCTCCGGCGCAGGTGGCGCCATAAGCGACATCGGCACCCATGCTTATCAGCTCTTGACGTTCGTTACGGGCCTTGCGCCTTCGATGATTGTTGCGGACTTAGGATCTCTGGTACCAGGTCGCGTTCTTGACGATAACGCCAACATTCTCTTGCGCTTTGAGAATGGGGCGCGGGGAACTATCCTTGTTAGCCAAGTGGCACCGGGCAACGAAAATGCCCTCAGCTTGCGGATTTATGGTTCCAAGGGCGGGCTTGAGTGGCGACAGGAAAATCCCAATGAATTGTGGTACACACCGCTCGGTAAGCGGAAACAACTAATTACACGCGCCGGCCCCGACACATCGGATAGTAGTAAATCCTTTTTACGAACGCCCGCCGGTCACCCCGAAGGTTTCATTGAAGCCTTCGCCAATATCTACGGGCAGGTTGCAGCCGCGATTCTTGCCTGGCGAAAATCTGGCGCAGTATCATCCAGCCTCGCTTTTCCCGGCGTCGAAGACGGTATTTCCGGACTGACATTTATTCAGGCAGCAATCGAGTCATCAAAACATGAAAGTCGTTGGACCAATCTGTGATCACCATGGCTACTTTACGCAAGGAGCCCAGAAAGGAAACTAGCGGTGCCATCGTTTTCTCTTTGACCTAGGGACAGGGCTAACCGTTTAGCTAAAATCAACCCTCAGGCAGGCCAAAGAAGCTACTTAGATGCTTAGCATGACA
>JANNUW010000270.1:0-1392 GCA_031414095.1 Hyphomicrobium sp.
CTCTACTGGTTTACCGTCGTTGACGCCAAGAACGTGGCCGGGATCGCCGATCTCGGCGTCGTCTTCTTGCTGTTTCTGATCGGCTTGGAACTATCATACGAACGGCTAATGGCGATGCGCCGTCTGGTGTTTGGCCTCGGCGGACTTCAGGTGGTGATCACGACGGTCATCCTTGCTGCCATTATCGCGACGGCCGGCCAGAAAGCGCCGGTTGCGGTCACGCTGGGCGCATGCCTCGCACTTTCCTCGACCGCGATCGTGTTGGAAGTGATCTCCAGCCAGGGTCGCTTGGCGACAAGCGCTGGCCGGTCGAGCTTTTCTGTTCTACTCGCGCAGGATATCGCGGTCATTCCGATCCTGATGTTCGTCTCGATTCTGGGAGCCGACAAAGGTAGCTCGGTTCTGGCAACCGTGGGGATGGCACTGTTTCAAGCTATCGCCGCCGTCGCGCTAATCGTTTTGGTCGGCCGGACATTTCTTCGCCCATTTTTCCGGCAAGTGGCCCGGACACAATCGAGCGAGCTGTTCATCGCGGCGATACTATTCGTAATAGTCGGCACTGGCGTCGTCGCTGCGGTAGCCAATTTATCGATGGCGCTCGGCGCTTTCGTTGCTGGCCTCCTTCTCGCAGAGACAGAATTTCGCAAGGCCATCGAGGCGACCATTGAACCATTCAAGGGCCTGCTGCTCGGCATCTTCTTCTTCACGGTCGGCATGAGCATCGACGTACGCGTCCTGGCCCGAGAGCCATTTTGGCTGTTGGTCGGCGTGATCGGCCTCATCGGGCTGAAGGCGATAGTGTTGGCGGGTCTTGCCCGCTTGTTCAAGCTGTCCGTACCGGTATCGATCGAAACCGGCCTGCTACTTGGCCCCGGTGGTGAGTTTGCCTTCGTCGGCATCGGCCTTGCGGCAGCACTCGGTGTGGTGACGCAGCCGGTCGCGAGCTTCACCCTGGCGGTCACCTCGTTGACGATGGCGCTCATCCCATTGCTCGCCCTGTTCGCCAACCGAATTTCGGCGTTGCTTGCGGAGCCCCGTATTTTGGACGCGGCATTAGCGATCCAGCCGGAACCGCTGAAGCGACATGCCATCGTTGTCGGTCACGGCCGTGTCGGCAAGGTCGTGTGCACAATGCTCAAGCGCCACGGGGTCGCCTATACGGCGGCTGACGACGACGCCAATTCCGTTGCCGAAGATCGCGCACAAGGGCACGCCGTCTATTACGGCGATGCGACCAACCCGGCGTTTCTAAAGGCTTGTGGACTTAGCGACGCGTCAGGCGTTATCGTCACCATCCACACGCGATCATTGATCGACGACATCGTACGGCAGGTGCGCAAGGCAAGGCCGGACATCCTGGTGGTCGCGCGTGCCCGCGATGCTGAGCATGCC
>JANNUW010000271.1:0-12300 GCA_031414095.1 Hyphomicrobium sp.
GACCAAGAACACCCCCTCTCCCCTTGGGGAGAGGGTGAGGTGTTTGGAGTAGTTGTCGCCGAAGAACCCGCCCCCTCACCCACGTGGCCTCTCCCCAAGGGGAGAGGCGTCACAGCCCGCATTGGCAGCGGCCGATTGGGAAAATCACGCGCGGCGTGCGCGCCCGAGACGTTACCGTTGTCCTCCGGTTTGATTTCGCGGCCTTCATACGTCTCGATACCGCCGCGCGCCGTGATCCAGGCTTCGCGATGCCGGGGCAGACCCTTTTCGACATCGATTGTGGCGCGCGCGTCCGTGTACGGCCCCGATGCGTCGTAGACGCGAAACGTCGGCTCAGCCGGATCGGCTAGCGCGATCTCGCGAAATGGCACGCTGACATCGGGCTCGCCGTCGGGCGCGGAATGAACTTTAGACGAACCGAAGATTGGCCCGATCGTCACTTTCGGCACCATCAAATCCGATGTGCGGGTTGGCCTGTTCATGGTTGTCTCCCGTGAGCGCAGGCAGCCTGCGCAGACATTTTAACGATCATGAGCGTGTGGATGGTGTCACTCGAAAAGGTGACATGGCCCGTCCTTTACGCCGGCATGACCCGGATCAAGTTCTGAGGGTTCTTGCGCTCGATTGCGCAATCTCAGCCGGACGACCGGCACCCCTGGGATTTGAAGCGTCAGAGTGAGGGAATGGCAGTGAAAAGGCAAGCCGCTCGTAACCAGTCACAGTCGCCTATTAAAAGCTAGCGGCCGGACCAACGGCCGCTAGCTTCCGATCCGATCGCCCGCGGGGCGCCCTGCGTTAGCCTCCGTGGGGTGCCAAGCTGGTCGTCGGTCAGCCTCCAATCCTGCCAGATCTCCAACAACGCCAGAATGGAGATGATGCTGCCAAGTGCGATGTGCGTAGGCCCAAGCGGGCTCACATTCGTGTACTCGAGCAGGAACGGCGACAAGAACAGCGCGGCACCGATAATGAGCGTGGCCACTTCATGCCAGCGGTAGAGACGCAAGATTTCAAGACCCGAGACAATGATGAGGAGCATGCCGATCAGCGAGGCGCTGGTGACGGCGCCGGAATGGCCCGTCTGTCCAGCCATCCATGGGCTCAAAACGACGACTATACCCAGGAATAAGCCGGCATAATCCTCCCATGTCCGATGGACACTCAATAACTGACTTTGCTGATTTCTGGCCATGAACGACCTCCTTGCGCGCGTTGCAAAACGGCATACGCCTGTTGCGCACTAGGCCTGGAGACTTGAGCGGGTCGCCTCAGGCGGCAGCACCGTACGTATGTCTTGTTATGGATCTAAGCCTAGCTATCGACCTTTCAAGACGGTCTCAGACAGTTATTTTGCTTTAAGTTTAAGTCTGGCAATCATTTTCGGTGGTCGCTCCTGGAGTGGGCCGGCCGCGTTCGCCTGAAGACACAGAAACCCTCTGATCACACCGCTTTGGCGTTGACGGGCGCTCTCCCATTTTGAGCAAACTCTTGTTTGACCGCAATGGCGTCCTGATCCAAGGTCCTGGTACACCTTGGCCGTAGTGCGCGCATCAATGCCGTGCGTCCGAGAGCCAGCGATTGAAGCACGGGGGGACGAGAGCATGGATTTCCTTTTTCGCAAGAAGCCGGTTGGCTACGACGACACCGATCACGGACTAAAGAAGGTCCTGACTGCGTTCGATCTCACGCTGCTGGGAATCGGAGCGATCATTGGCACCGGTATTTTCGTGCTGACGGGGCACGCGGCCGCGACGCAGGCGGGCCCGGCTGTGGTGCTGTCTTTCATCGTGGCGGGCATCGCCTGCACGTTTGCAGCCCTCGCCTATGCGGAACTCGCCGCCAGCGTCGGCGGATGCGGCAGCGCCTATGGCTACAGCTACGCAGCGTTCGGCGAACTCATCGCCTGGATCATCGCGTGGGACCTCATTTTGGAATATGGTGTCTCGGTTGCGGCGGTCGCCAACGGCTGGTCTGGATATTTCAACAATGCGTTGACGGCAATCGGTTTGGGTCTGCCGGTTGAATTCACTAAAGGACCGTTTGCGGAGGGCGGTGGCGGCTATTGTAATGTCCCCGCTGTCGGCATCATTCTGATTTTGATGTTTCTGCTGATTGCGGGCGTCAAGCAAAGTGCGAAAGCCAACGCCATAGCAGTCGTCATCAAGCTCGTGACGATCGCCGTTTTCATCAGCATTGCAGTCTTCAACGTACATCCCGAGAACTGGTCACCGTTCATGCCTTTCGGCTGGTTCGATCATACCGCCGACGGCAAGACGGTCGGCGTGCTGGCCGGTGCGTCGCTGGTGTTCTTCGCTTACGTTGGCTTCGATGCCGTTTCAACGGCAGTGGAAGAATCGCACAATCCGCAGCGCGACGTGCCGATCGGTATTATGGGATCGCTGGTCTTTTGCACGGTTATCTACATCATCGTCTCGGGCCTGCTGACCGGCATCGTGCCCTACGGCAATCTCAATGTGCCGTCACCCGTGGCCCACGCGCTTCAGGAAATCGGCTACAATTGGGGTTCGGCGCTGGTTGCTGCTGGCGTGATCTTCGGTCTGACGACGGTGATGCTGGTGCTCTATTATGCGCTGACCCGCATCATCGTGGGCGTCTCGCGCGATGGGCTGCTGCCGGAATTTTTCTCAGGCATCAACCCTACAACGCATACGCCAGTTCGCACCACGGTCATTGCGGGGCTGATCATGGCGTTTGCAGCCGGCTTCACGCCGCTTGGGGTTCTGGCCGAACTTGTCAACATAGGCACGCTCGCGGCTTTCGTGCTGGTGTGCGCGGGGGTTATTGTTCTCAGGCGTACGCACCCTGAAATGCCGCGGCCGTTCAAGATGCCGTTTGGGCTAGTCCTGCCGGTGCTAGGTATACTGTCGTGCGGCGCGCTGATTGCGTTCCTGCCGGCTGTCACGCACTTGCGATTTCTCCTGTGGCTGGCTGCCGGACTAGTCATCTACTTTGCCTACTCGATGCACCACAGCAAGCTCGCAGGCAAGCCGGCAACTTCAGCCTAACTTGGCATGGAAACTGAAGGGCGCGACGATCATGCGTCGCGCCCTTCATGTCTTACGGTTTATTTCTGCACGTGATTGGGGTCCATCCAGATGACTTCCCAGATGTGACCATCGAGATCATTGAAACTGCGGCCCATCATGAAGCCGTAGTCCATGGGATGGTTCGCCTCTGTACCGCCGGCAGCGATGGCTGCATTGGCCAAGGTCTCGACCTCTTCCTTGCTCTCGACCGAAAGACACGTCAGCACTTCGGTCGCGGTATTGGCGTCGACGATCTGTTTCTTGGTGAAGTCTTTAAACCGGCTCTCGGTCAGCAGCATGACGTAGATATCGTCGCTGACGACCATGGACGCCGCCGTTTCATTGGTGAACTGCGGGTTGAATTTAAATCCAAGCTTGCCAAAGAAGGCCTTCGACTTAGCGAGGTCCTTGACCGGCAGATTTACAAAAATTTTGAACGCCACAGTTGTCTCCGGTTGTCACTCCCCCCATCTGGCGAACGTCTACTTGCGCACGCCTTCAACATGGAGGTCGAGCTCGACTTCCTTGGCCGCGGGCCCCAGATCGTGGGTCATACCGAAATCAGCGAGCACAAGCTTTGTCGTCCCAGCGAAACCCTGACGGAACCCGCCCCAAGGATCATTACCGCCGCCGATGAATCGCGCCTCGATCATCACGGGCTTGGTGATGCCGTGCAAAGTGAGATCGCCCGCGATCGTGGCCTGGCCTGCGGCGCTCGAGGTCACGGATTTGCTGACGAACGTGGCTTTGGGAAATTTGGCGGCATCGAGAAAGTCAGCGCTGCGCAGGTGTTTGTCGCGCTCGGCATGATTTGAATTGAGGCTGGTGGTATCGACCTCGACAGACACCTTGGAGGCGCCCGGATTCTTCTCGTCGTAGCTGAACGCGCCACTGAATTTATCGAAGCGGCCGATGAGGAAGCTATACCCCAAGTGCGGAATCTTGAAATTGATCGACGCGTGGGCGTTCTTGGTGTCGATGACGTAGTCGGCCGCCGAAGCCGGCAGTGCGACCCACGGAGACATAAGAGCCAGCGACGCAGTCAGAGCCAACGGTATGCTGTTCAAAGTTCTACGGCGCATCATAGTCTGTCTCCTTGTATCTTGAATGGTATCGCCTCTGCCTCTGGTCAGGCGCGCGGCGGACCCGACCACATGCGGGTCAGGATGTCTTTCTTGTCTATAAAGTGGTGTTTCAAAGCGGCGGCCGTATGGAGAGCGGCAAGCGCCATGACGCCGTAGGCTAGACCCCAATGCGCCCACCCGGCCGCATCTTCGAGGCCCGGCTGCTGGATAACCGAGGGCACGGTGAAAATTCCGAAGACGTCTATCGGGCGGCCATCTGGCGTCGCGATCAAATAACCGCTGACAGAAAGTGCAAGTAGAAGCGGATAAAAACCCCAATGGACGAGCCGCACGGACCGGCGCTCGAAGGGTGTCAGATCGGCGTCGCTCGGTTTGACGCTGGAGATGCGCCACAAGAAGCGAGCAATGATCCCAATAAGCAAGACGATCCCGGCGCTTCGGTGCAGGTCGGGTGCCGAATTGCGATAGGGGCTGTAATAAGGCAGCTCGACCATCCACCAGCCGAGCGCAAACAGTGCGATGATCGCTATGGCCGAAAGCCAATGAAAGACACGGCTGACCGTGCCATATCCGTTTATCGTATCTCTCATCAGCATGTCATTGCGCACCACAGCACGTCATTCAAAGTTTGCAGATGGGGACTGAAAAAGTCCAAGACAAGTGCCGCCGCGCACGTAGGACAAGGTTGCCAAAAGAAAGTTTGGTGCGAAGTGTAAGGGAGACATAAAGATAGAAGAGGCAGGCGTGGCTCTGACCTAACGCCCGCAAGATACCATCCGTACTCGCAATTTGTTACAGGCAGCTGAGGTGGTTCGGTCGGCAGAGGCCGAGACGGCTGAACGTACTGAGCGACTTGGTTGCACGACGAACCGCGCCCGGTCGCGACAAGCCCCGACACGCAGTATTCCCTGAACATCGACCAAGCCGCCACTCTCTATGCGCGTGCCGGCCATCCACGGACCCTGCGCACAGTGCAGCGCTATTGCGCATCGGGTCATCTCGATTGTGTGAAAGCGCAGACGATGCTCGGCGACAAATATTTCGTCGAGCCATCGTCCGTCGCGCGCCATATAGCGCAAATCGAGGAACTGGTCGGGCTCAACACGCGCGCGCAGGGCCCCGGCTTTTCGCGGCAGGTCGCGACAGCTGTCACTCGCTCTCATATTCCTCTCAAGCCCGCATTCTGGTGGGGAAAAAGGAATGGCGCACCCGGTAGGATTCGAACCTACGGCCTTTGGATTCGGAATCCAACGCTCTATCCAGCTGAGCTACGGGTGCATGCGCTTCACGGCTTGGTCCAACGAGCCGTCCGCGACTGCCGGGTGATAGCGTATCTGGCCGAACGCCGCAAATGATCGATGTAAAATGCGCCCTGCGGCTTTCATGCGGGGTCGCAGGCAACTGCTTCGTACCGTTAGGACCCGGCTTTGGGCCGAATGCCCCGTAATTCTTGGCGGTAGGCGCTGGGCGGCATGCCGAACCAACGGTGTGTCGCGCGGGAAAACGCCGACAGCTCGGAAAACCCGAGTAACAGAGCAACGTCGGTCAAGGTCAGGTCGGATTCGCGCAAGTAGCCAATCGCGAGATCCTTGCGCGTGTCCTGCAGGACGGCGTCAAACGTGCTGCCGGCTTGGGCAAGTTTCGATTGCAGCGCGCGCGCTGTCAGCCCGAGATTGTCGGCAATTGTCTCGAGTGAAACGGGGCTATTGCGCACATTTCGGACGATCTCGCGCGAACATTGCGCCACGACATCGGTCGCTGGGCGCTGGTCGAGCTGATGCTGGCCCAATTGTTCTATGAGGTCAAATAGGCGAGGGTCGCTCGTTATTGACTTCCGGTCGAGGCTTTCCGGATCGGCGCAGACCGAGTTGACGGGCGCGTTGAACTCGATGTTAGGCCCGAAAATGCGGCGCACGGTCTCGCCACAGGGCAGCTCGCGGTGGGTGAGTTCGACAGCTAGAGGTGACCATCCGGGCCCCGCGACGGCGCGCAAACGCAGCACGGTCGCTGCCACCGAGAAACCCACGTACTGGGTCGTTGAGTTGGTGGTCAATGAAGACAGATGCCAGCGCAGAATGCCGCGGATGGCATCTTCTTCAAAGTTGACCGTTGCCGGATGAACGACCAGCGTCAAATACCGTGCAACCGCCTGCATCGCCTCGCGAAGGGTCGCGGCATTTAGGATCGCATATCCAAAAACGCCGGTCGAACCCGGCATCAAACCTTCCGCCCAATGCAACCCGAGGCATGGATCGCGCGTTTGTTGTGCTGATAGTTCGAACAACGCAGTCGCCTGGGTCAACGAGAGATGCCCAGTGGGATCGGCGAATAAGTCGGGTTCAATGCCAGACGCTTCGAGTAAAGGCCCCAGGCCAACGCCGCGCTCACTCAAGAATGCGTCGAAGCCATCGAAGATTTTGGCACTGATCAGCGGAATTCCGGACGGCATGTCCCGACCTTGCAGATTACAGAAATGAAAACAGTTATGAGCCCAGCTTATACCGACGTTACGTGTGCCAACGGTCAAGTCAGCTTAGTTTAAAGTCAAGCCACCGGTCTCTCGCTTAGTATACTAAGCACGAGCAGGGTTTCAATCGGCGGGGAAACATCGGAGTTATTTTTGTGGCCAAATCGAGCGCCTTCACCGTAACTGACAGTACGTTGCATTTGTTGCATAGAGCGGGGCAACGCGCCGAAGAGCTCTTCGCCAAGTCGCTGAACAATCAAATGCTAACCGTTCGGCAATTTATCGTTCTTTCGATCGTCGATGGCGAGGAAAATCTAAGCCAGAACCTCATCTGCGAAAAAACTGGCATCGATCGCTCGACCATGGCCGATATCGTCAAGCGGTTGGTCACCCGGGGTCTGCTCAGCCGCCGGCGCTCGCGCAAGGATGCGCGCATGTACGCCATTCGCCTCACGGAACCAGGACGCAAGGAGCTCGAGCGGGCGACGCCCATTGCTGTCAGCGTCGATGCTGATCTCCTCTCTGGGCTCAATGTAAAGCAGCGGCAAGAGCTGAGCAGCGGACTGAAACGTATCACGGAAATCGAATCACAGGCCGCTTGACCGGATTGCCGGAAGGGATGGAACGGGCGAGTCCACAGCCGCTTGCCCGTTAGGACTAGCCTGACGGGCAGGACCGCTTATACTTGGCGGCATGACCATTGTTACAGTAAAACTCGAAAAATCCGGACGGACCTCGACTGTTCCCGGCTGTGAAGCCATACCCGTCGTCAAGGGCAGTCATGTCTATTTGATCGACGGGTCTGGCTACATATTCCGCGCTTTCCATGCGTTGCCGCCCCTCACGAGGCCGTCCGACGGACTGCCTGTCGGGGCGGTGAGTGGCTTTTGCAATATGTTGTGGAAACTGCTGCGCGAGAGTAAGGCATCGGAGGCTCCCACACATATTGCCGTCATCTTCGACGCCGGCCGCGAAACCTTTCGCAACAAAATCTACGAGAAATACAAGGCGACCCGGCCGCCGCCGCCCGATGAACTCATTCCGCAGTTCGGGCTTATTCGCGATGCGGTGAAGGCCTTCAACGTTGCCTGCATTGAGCTCGATGGCTACGAGGCCGACGACATTATCGCGACGTATGCGCGCGACATCGTAGTTCTCGGCGGCGACGTCACGATCATTTCGTCGGACAAGGACTTAATGCAACTCGTGCGTCCTGGCGTCGTGATGTTCGACAGTATGAAATCAAAACGCATCGGCCCCGACGAGGTCTTTGAGAAATTCGGTGTGACGCCCGACAAGGTCGTCGATGTGCAGTCGCTTGCGGGCGACAGTATCGACAATGTGCCAGGCGTGCCCGGCATCGGCGTTAAAACCGCGGCTGAACTCATCAACCAGTACGGCGACCTTGACCAGCTGCTGGCCCGCGCCAGCGAGATTAAGCAAAACAAGCGCCGCGAAAGACTGATTGAATTTGCCGATCAGGCGCGCATTTCCCGAGACCTCGTGCGGCTTAAGGAAGATGTGCCCGATTGCATTCCGGTCTCGTGCTTTGGCGTGCAAGACCCTTTGCCCGAACCGCTACTGGCATTTTTGCAGTTAATGGAATTCAACACGCTCACCAAGCGCATCGCGCAGAACTTGGGCCAAGACGTGCCGCAAGCGCCTACGCTCGCTGGGGGCAAAACGCCGGGCGCGCGGTCTTCGCCTGCCGCGACGACGGCGCCCCTGCCGGCGATGGGCGCCGGACCGCCAGATGCGGCGGTCGCCTTTTCTGCGGCCGCGCTTGTCCCCATAGGCTTTGATCGCAACGCCTATGAAAGCGTCACGACGCGAGAACGGCTGCAAGCCTGGATTGATGAGGCGCGCGCTTGCGGTCGCGTGGCCTTCGACATGCAAATATCGCGGCATGACGCTATGCAGGCCGATGTCATAGGCGTCTTGATGGCGACACGGCCGGGTCACGCCTGCTACATCGCCCTCGGCCACGCGGCCGGGAGTGCCGATCTGTTTGGCGGCGGGAGCGGTTTGGTCCCAGGGCAGATTGCGCTCAAGGAAGCGTTTGAGCTGTTGGGTCCGCTGCTCGAAGACGCGACCGTTTTGAAGATTGGCCACAATATCAAATTAGATGCCCTCGTAGCGTCCCGGTACGGCATCCGCCTCGCTCCCGTTGATGACGTCATGCTCATCAGCTACGTGCTCGATGGCGGACGCGGCGGTCACAGCATCGACGATCTGGCAGTGCGTCACCTGGGGCATTCATCTCAGACTTTTGATCAAATTATTGAGCACGCCGCCGGCGCCAAAAAATCGGCGAAGATGTTCAGCGCCGTTCCCATCGACAAAGCGACCGCATATGCCGCCGAGGATGCGGACGTCGCACTGCGGCTCTGGTTGAAGTTAAAGCCGCGCCTCGCTGCCGAACGCATGACCAGCGTTTACGAAACCCTCGAGCGCCCGTTGGTGCCCGTCATTGTCGATATGGAAAAGGCCGGCATCAAAGTCGACAGGTCGATCCTCGCGCGCCTGTCTGGCACCTTCGCGCAGCGCGGCGCCCAACTGGAAGAACAGGTCTATGAGCTCGCAGGTCAGAAGTTCAACCTCGGCTCTCCCAAACAGCTTGGCGAATTTTTATTCGATACGTTGCAAATCCCAGGCGGTAAAAAAACCAAAAACGGCCAATGGGAAACGCGTGCCGGCTTGCTTGACGATCTCGCCGGCAACGAGGATTTGCCCGACGACGCGCGCCGCCTCATCAACAAGATGCTCGAATGGCGTCAACTCACCAAGCTGCGCTCGACGTATACCGATGCGTTACCGACGTTCATCAATCCCGAGACGGGGCGCATCCACACAAGTTACGCTATGGCCGCGACGACAACGGGGCGGTTGTCGTCATCCGATCCAAATCTGCAGAATATCCCCGTGCGCACCAAAGAGGGCCGGGAAATCCGTACGGCCTTCATCGCCGAGCCAGGGTTGACGCTGGTATCGGCCGACTACAGTCAGATCGAACTGCGCGTACTGGCGCACATGGCCGATATTCCGCAGCTTAAAGCGGCATTTGCGCAGGGCCAGGACATCCACGCGATCACAGCGTCGGAAATGTTTGGCGTGCCGCTCTCTGAAATGACAGGCGATATTAGGCGCCGGGCCAAGGCCATCAACTTCGGTATCATCTACGGAATTTCTGCGTTCGGCCTTGCCAATCAGCTCGGTATTTCGCGCGAGGACGCTGGCAACTATATCAAGACCTACTTCCAGCGCTTTCCGGGCATCCGTGATTATATCGAGCAGACCAAGCGCTCGGCCCACGACAATGGTTACGTCGAAACCATATTTGGCCGCCGCATCCATTATCCCGAAATCAACACCAAGAACCCGTCGATGCGCGGTTTTTACGAGCGCGCGGCCATCAATGCGCCCATCCAGGGCTCGGCCGCCGACATCATCCGGCGTGCCATGGTGCGGATGCCCGGCGCACTTCACGCGGCGCAAATCACGTCGGCGCGCATGCTGCTGCAAGTCCACGACGAACTCGTCTTCGAAGTGCGCACTGAAGAGGCGGGCCATTTGATCACGCTGGCGCGCGGCATTATGGAAGGCGCGGCTGAGCCAGCCATCAAGTTATCGGTGCCGATCCATGTCGATGCCAAGGCTGCTGCCAACTGGGAAGAAGCGCATTGACGGGCCCAAAACTTCGAAAGGCCAGACCGAACTGTGTCAAACGAGATGACAGGATTGAGAAGGTTCACCCGGCTTGCGTCGCTTTCGGGATGGATGCGGGAACGGTCCAAGGCTGGCTTACCAGGTAGCGGCTGCGCGACGGCCGTTGGCACTATCGAAAGTCCCGATGTTTCCAAGTTAGTGACAGTACGTGCCCCCACGCCAGCGCCGCAGCCGAGGGCGCCTGTCTGGCAGGCCATGTTGTCGGGGCTCATCGATCCGGCCCTCATCCTTGACATCAATCGTACCGTTTTGGCCGCCAATGCTGTGGCGGAGAGTATGCTCGGCGCCAAACCCGGCTACCAGGTTTTGCATATCATTCGCTTTCCCGAAGTCCTGCAGGCGGTCGATCGCGCCTTTGCAACCGGGCAACAGCAAAACTGCGATCTGCGCATGCTTTTTCCGATAGAGCGGCACCTTTCCGGTTTGCTCACGCCGCTCGGCGGCCGCATGGCAGGTGAGCCCGCGATGCTGCTGGCGCTGCGCGACCTGACGGCGCAACAGCAACTCGCCGACATGCGCGAAGAGTTCGTCGCCAATGCCAGCCACGAACTCAGAACACCTCTCGCTTCGCTCAAAGGGTTTCTTGAAACCATTAGCGGTCCGGCTAAAGACGACCCGGTGGCGCGCGGCAAATTCATCGCCATCATGCAAGAGCAAGCCGATCGGATGTCGCGGCTGATCGACGATCTGTTGTCGCTGAGCCGTATTGAAATGCGCGAGCACGTGTTGCCTCACGGTGATGTCGACGTCGCCGAGATCGCCGATTCAATTGCCAAAGTCATGCAGCCGCTCGCCAACAAAGACGGCCGCAAGCTTACCGTGCGCGTCGATGCGAGGCCGGCCAAGATTGCGGGCGACCGCGATGAGCTGATGCAGGTTATTCAAAACCTCGTTCAGAACGCCATAAAGTATGGCAGGCCAGATGGCCGAATAGACGTAACCGTCGGGCGCCAAGGTCCCCGCATCGCGATTGTCGTCGCCGACGACGGCATTGGCATTGCGCCAGAGCACCTGCCGCGCCTGACGGAGCGCTTCTACCGCGTCAGCGCCAAAGAGAGCCGCGAGCGGGGCGGCACGGGCTTGGGGCTCGCAATCGTCAAGCACATCATCAATCGCCATCGCGGTGAATTGAAGATCGAATCCGTCCAAGGAAGCGGCTCAACGTTCACGGTGCTGCTACCCGCCGATCTGCCCGATTTCCCTGAGGGAAGTATTTAAAATAATCGTTATATAACAACGCACTAATCTGTCACAAAAGCTTAGTATGGTGCGCCTACATAGTCCCTGCTGGCGCAAGAGCGTTGGCCTGAGTTCATACGGCGAAGCGGTCGCTGCGGATGAACTCCTTCAAAAGCTCAAGGGAGACCAGAGTGAGCAACAGATCAGTGGTTTTGTCAGCAACGGTAGCAGCGGTCGCGGCGCTTGCTTCTGCGGGCGATGCTTTCGCCGCGCGCGATCAAATTCGCGTCGTTGGATCGTCGACGGTGTATCCGTTCACGACGGCGGTCGCCGAACAGTTCGGTAAAGCCAATGGCGGCAAGACGCCGATCGTCGAATCGACCGGCACCGGCGGCGGCATGAAAATTTTCTGCGATGGTGTTGGCGAAGATAAGGCCGATGCGACAAACGCCTCGCGACGGATCAAGAAAGCCGAGTTCGAGCTTTGCCAGAAGAACGGCGTTAAAGACATCGTCGAGATCAAAGTCGGCATCGACGGCTTGACGATTGCGCAATCGAAAGAAGGCGCGGCCGTTAAGTTGACCCGCAAACAAGTGTTCCAAGCGCTCGCCGAACAGGTGCCCGACAAGGACGGCAAGCTCGTCGCCAACCCTTATACGAACTGGTCGGATATCGACGCCTCGCTCCCCAACGTCAAGATCGAAGTGCTGGGCCCGCCGCCGACTTCGGGAACGCGCGACAGCTTCCATGAACTTTTCATGGAAAAAGGCGCTGAAGACTTCGAAACGTTAAAGGCCAT
>JANNUW010000272.1:0-18918 GCA_031414095.1 Hyphomicrobium sp.
ATGATCGAACGCTGCTTCAACAAACTCAAAAACGCCCGCCGTCTCGCCACAAGGTACGACAAGACAGCGTACAGCTACTCAGGCTTCATCCACATCGTCTCAATTCGGTTGTGGATGAAAGAGTTTGTCAACAGGTCCTAAAGTTTTGTCAGTCATTACATAACGACAAAGCTTCAAAAAAGGGGAGTCATTGTTCACAGCAGATGGCTTGCGTCTAACGTGCTTTCGCCACCATGCACCTAAAGCCACAATCAGCCCATCGCGTGGCGTCGCAAAGTCGGGCGGTTTGACGAAGTCCGACGCTGGCAGTCCGGCAATGGCCTCCAGGTTTTGGTCCGCTTGTGCTAGCTCGCCTTTGGGGTCGGGGGAGCACAATTTCTTGGCGGGCTGATTCTGACGCAGCTCGCCCAACCCATCCTCGATGTCTTCGGAGGCTTGACGGACGCGGTCTCCCGGCCCTGGTAGCTCGGCAATAGCCCCAAGGGTTTGATACGTTACTGCCAAACTGCACGCGGGGTCGAGGAAGACCAAATTTTTGGCAGGATGGTTGTCGCGCGGCTTGCTCAGATCGGAGGCGTGGAAGGGCAGGGCCTCTTCTACATAAACCTTGTGTGTCCGTAACTCGATAAGAACAGCCTTCACGTTCCTAATCAGTTTTCGGTAATTATCACGGCCGAGACGTGGTGTTTTAAAGTCGAGAGGTTTGGTGGAGGTGCGGCGCGGCGCTGGCAGGTGTGCAATGGCCTCAAGCGTCTGATACGTTACTGCCAAACTGCACTCTGCGTCGGAGAAGGGTAATTTTCGGGGAGGTTGTTTCTCAAGTGCCTTGCGCACATCGGAGGCATGGGAAAGCTGGGACTTTTCTATATAGTCCCTGTGTGTCCATAGTTCAATAACAGCATTCACGTTCCTGATCAGTTTTCGGTGCCCATCACGATCAAGACGATGTTGAGGTTGCTTTATGAGTTCTTGTGTGTTGCCAAAGTCCCACAGCCCTGAAAGATCTTTCAATTCATCAACGGCTGATAGAGGTATGTCACGCTTAAGTTGACCTTTCAGCAGTCCGTGAAGAAACTTTTCAAGGTCCTCCCGGTCAAGAAAGGGAGGCGACTTTCCACGATGGCGGTCCATGGCCTTATGCCATTACAGGGAAAGCAACGACATCAGCGCCGCCTTCACCGGTCAACTGCTGTATGTGTGCATCCCACTTGCTTAACACAGCAAGTTTGCCCGCCACGTTCTGGGAGTAGTCGTAGTGCTTGCGAACTCCACCTGGGAGGTGGCTCAGGACTGCCTCCACGTCCCACGGGTTCACATTCCCCATGTTGTTCATGCCGGACGTGAAGGTGCGTCGGAGGTCATGGGCAGACCACGGGACAGTACCTTTCGGCATACGCTTCAGGAGTTGGGCTTGGCTTTTGGAAAATCCCTTGAACCCTTCATGACCCTCGCCAAAAACCAGCCCCGAGCTGCGCCGTGGGATGCCCTCAAGGATGCGTTTCACTGTTTCAGTGATTGGAATGACGTGCTTGGTCTGTGACTTCACGCGGTCTGGGTTGAAGGTCAGTAAACCTTTTACAAGATCAACCTCGTCCCACTGCAAAGCTGAAATCTGGTTGCGTCTTTGCCCGGTCAATAGCAGCAGGCGAACGATTCTTGACCAGTCGGATGCGTCAGACGTGGCGGCCCAAACATCGGCAATCTCGGCATCCGCCAGGACGCGCGTGCGGGGCAGGGGGGCCTTGCGCCTGGCGACGCCCGTGACCGGATTTGTTGTGCGAAGGCGTTTGGCTATCGTCCAGCTGAAAAACGCGCTCAGGACGCGGTAGAGGCTGCCGGCGACGGTCTCGGTGCGCTCATCCTGGGTCTTGTCCACCAAAGTCCAGACGTGATCGGTGGTTATGTCAGCGATGCCGAGTTTGTGAAGATCCTTGGCGTGGTTGCGGAGGTAGCTTGAGTATTGCTGGATGGTGCGGGCCGTGGCTGGCCGGTTGCCGCTTTTCCGGTCATCAAGGAACCCATCAATGCAGTCCGCAAAGGTCTTGCCAAGTGGCGCACGGCGGGCGGCAGACTTCAACCCCTGGGGATCATGCCCGCGGGCGACCTCGACAAGCTTATCCCGCGCCAGATCGCGCGCCACATTGAGCGACATGATCTTGGAGCTGCCAATCGTGTGGCGCCGTTGCTGCCGACCAATCCTGTACTGAATGCAGAAAGTGAATGCCTTCTGGCCTGACCTGATGAAGAAGTTCGGCACCGCATCGTCGGCGTGCAACTTGCCGGTCCCCAGCTTGATTACGCTTCCCAGGTCGGCTTGCTTGACTTTCACGACAGGTGTCCCTCGCCTTGAAATTTGGAAGCACATTGGAAACACATGCTTCCGACTTCTTCTGTTTCCTTCTGTTACAGTTAGAGGGTCTTTATTGTATTTACAAGCATTTTATACATGACTAAACAGATGGTGGCAGAATTAGGCAGGTAAATATCTAACTATTAATCAGCGGGTCGTAGGTTCGAGTCCTACTGCGCCCACCAAGGAAGTCAATAAAATCAATAATTTAATCCCGTAGTGAAAATCCTTGCGTCCACGGACCCAGTCCGTGGACGCGCTATGGACGCAAACCAAACGCTGGGGCTGGCACGAATTTCCAATGGCAGAAGCCGGCAGAAATATCGCTACAGAACATGGTCGGCATCTGTCATCCATGTTGAGTTGATAGTTGGATGGCACTGGCCATCGATGCGAGCAAACCAACCCGAAAAACACAGCGGCATGCGGGCGAGGTTTGCGGCCAATTGCGCAATTTTATAATAATCGGGTACAGGCCGCCTGCGCCCCTCACAGTCGCACCAAAGCCAGCCCCTCTCGACGAGGCGTCACTCATGCAATAATCTCTCACTGAGTCTGGTACAAAATATCGGGCAGGTCACCCTCTCGACGAGGCGTCACTCATGCAATAATCTCTCACTGCGTCTGGTACAAAATATCGGGCAGGTCACGGTGCTTTGGTCACCGAGCGTGGCAACGCACGGGAAGTGGAAGAGTCGAATATCTGGATCTGGCTGATGTCGAAATGTAGGTGGACCTGTTCACCAGGGACGGCGCGGAAATTTCTTGGCATACGTGCGTGTATCTCAGGGACATTTTCACCCCCTAGGCTCGCCACAAGTACTACTTCGGGGCCGAGTATTTCGGTAGTGACCGCCTCGACAACTAGCGACGCTGTATGCGTTGCGGCATTGTCCGAGAGATGAAAATCTTCTGGCCGCAACCCCAGAGTAACCGATCGTCCCACATGACTTAGAAATCCTTTTGCCTGGGATTCCGGAATGAGGATACATAAGCTCCCCGTAATGGCTTTTATGGTTCCATTCCTGGCTGCTTCAAGTCGACCAGGCAGCAAATTCATCGGCGGGCTCGCCAAGAATCCTGCCACAAAGGTGTTAACTGGATTATGGTAAACTTCCATTGGTTGTCCAACTTGCACGATTTCACCGTCTTTCATAATGCAAATTCGTTCACCCATGGTCATTGCTTCGACTTGGTCATGAGTGACATGTACAATCGTGGTGCCAAGGCTACGATGGAGTTTGATAAGTTCAGTCCGCATTGCAGCACGAAGCTTGGCATCCAGGTTAGACAGTGGTTCATCCAAAAGAAAGGCTTGGGGTTCACGCACCAGCGCTCGGCCGAGCGCAACACGTTGGCGTTGACCTCCAGACAATTGGGACGGCCTGCGATCGAACAACGACTCAATGCCAAGCATGCTTGCAGTCCGCTTGACCCGACGACTGATCTCATCTGCAGCAACGCCGCGTAACTTGAGCCCGAAGGATAGATTATTCAGGACTGTCATATGGGGATAGAGCGCATAGTTTTGGAACACAATGGCTATATCACGCTGAGCAGGATCGACGTCATTGACTTGGCGTCCGCCTATCAGAAGCTCGCCGGAAGTAATCGTTTCCAATCCGGCGATCATTCGCAATGTGGTGGACTTCCCGCAGCCCGAAGGGCCAAGCAGGATCATGAATTCGCCATCCTTGATATCGAGTGAAACGGCATGCACAGCCGACACGCCATTGGGGTATACCTTATTGATGTTCTTCAGGGTAATCGATGCCACGGAAACTTTCTCGTCGGGAGGGAATTTTAACTGAGGCTGCGCATGTAGCGGTACAGATACGAGGTGAGAAGCAAGATCAGCGCCAGAAGTATGGCAGACATTGCCGAGGCTTCTCCGACATTGAGACTAACGAAAGCAGTTCGGTAAATGAAATAACTGACAAAATCAGTTGCGGTGCCCGGGCCGCCACGCGTCATAATGTAGACCAAATCGTAAGTCTTGACGGCGAAAATAAGCCGAATTAGCAATGTCACTATTATAACCGGCCACATCAAGGGTAGGGTAATGTGGCGGAATGCCTTGAATGTTCCTGCGCCATCTACGCGTGCGGCCTCATATGGCTCCTTCGGAAGCGCTGACAGTCCGGCAAGCAGCAATACGATCATAAAAGAGACTTGGTGCCAGATGTCGACCATTACGATAGTCCAGATCGCTACCTTGGTACTTCCAAGCCAATTTACCGGCGCTATTGATAGAACAGTCAGTAAGTAATTAACGATGCCCAAGGACGGATGCAGGAACATGCGCCAGATTAGACCGACAATAACTGGATTCATCAAAAGTGGGCATAACAGAATTCCGTAGTAGATCGGCTTGAATCGCACGACGCTATTGAGCATCAGTGCAACCACGAATCCGATGGCGAATTCAATCAGGACTACACCCAGCACAAATAGACTGGTAAGCCACAAGCTATGGCGGAACTGTGAATCTCCAATTGCTGTGAGGTAGTTTCTGAACCCGGTGAACGTGTCGAAGTTGGGTGCTATAAGCGTGTAGTCATGTACACTTGTGAACAGGGCCCAGAACACCGGAAACAGGATTACGGCCAGAAGTAGCGCAAGAGTAGGGGCCGACATGAACCAGCCAAACCGACGATCGGCAGCTTCAATTGTGGAGGGCTGATTCATGTCAAACACTAAGGCTAGAATTCTACTTTAGTTTGCCGTCTTTCCTGGCGAGCTCTGCCATTTCCGTTTCAACTGTAGCAAGCGCTTCTGCTGGAGCCTTTTCACCCGCCACCACCAAACTCAATTCTCGCCCAAGCACCTCCACCAACTGAGGTGTGTAAGTGAAAACGGGAAAGTTATGACTGGTAAGCAGCATCTGCTTCAAGGCGCTAGCATATGGGTACTTGGCATTAACCTCTGGATCGTCGAAGACATCCGTACGCGTTGGCGAACCTCCTTGCAGGGCACGCTTTTTGGCCGTCTGATGCGATTCAACCCACTTCAGAAATTTCCACGCCGCATCAGGATTCGGGCTGGATTTCGGAATTGCCCAGCCCCAGGCACCATTGAGGCTGCCGCCTGTTTCTGGAGTAGGTCCTGGAACTGGCATGATCTCAACTTTGCCAACCACTGATGACTTCGATGGATCATCAATGCCGGCGCGGAAAAAGTTGTACGTGATGTAGCTATAAGCCTTGCCCTGTGCCATCACGTTGAAGGCCTCATCGAAAGAAAAGCTTGCCGCACCAAGGGGTCCATATTTTTCAATGTTGGTGGAATATTGCTCGATGGCTTTGACGCCAATCTCGTTGTTGAGCGTTGGCTTCCAATTGTCATCATGGTATTCGCCGCCATTGGCGAAAAGGTAGTTCGACCATTCCATGGCAATTGGATCGGGGCGTAGGCCCTGGTTCACTACGCCATACATGCCGTCTTTTGTGAAAAACTCAACTTGTTTGAGATACTCGTCCCAAGTTTTTGGCACACCTAAATCCATACCGAATTTGGCTTTGAACTCCGCCTGATTCTTTGGGTCTGCCAGCAGATCTTTGCGGTAGAGAAGCCCCATGGCATAATTGTAAAATGGCAGCATGTAGGTGACGCCATCAACTTTCCCAACAAGATCCATCATCTTAGGGACATACACAGAAGTATCGAACTTGTCGGATGCAATACGGTCATCCAGTGGCTGCAGCCAACCGGCCTTGGTAAATTCTCCGACCCAGTAGAAGTCGACAACCAGCGCAGAATAGCTACCTTTCGAGGCAACAAGTTGCGGCACCAGTTTGGTGTGCATTTCTGCGTAGTTCACAACCTCAAGACTGACATTAATCCCAGTCTCTTTTGTGAATTCTGGCACAAGCGTTTTTACGTACTCCGTATCTGGAACGCTTTCCATCAGAATGGTGACGGTTTCGGCGTAGGCATGTGCCGATAGACCCCCAGCCAGAGCAAAACCGAGTACAAATTGTCTTAGCATGTTCGTCTCCCTTTGGCCCAGTCTATGATAGCTGTTCACTTTAGGGCTCCAAGTGACAGTCCTTTGATAAGATGTTTGCGTAGAAATGGTAGAAGAGCAAACACCGGCAATAGCGAAACTACAGTCGCAGCAGCGAGTGGGGCAATCTCAACGCCGGCATGCGTCTCAAGGCTTGCCAATCCTACTGGAAGAGTTTGAGTGCCAGGGCCGGAAAGAACAAGTGCAAAGAGAAATTCATTCCAGCTCAGAATAAATCCGAGCAGACCTGCCGCAAGAATGCCTGGCGCGGCGACTGGAACAGCAATCAGGCGAAAGGCTTGCCAGCGGCTAGCGCCATCTACGCGTGCCGCTTCCTCGAGTCGGGCTAAATCGCCTTCAAAGAATGAGACAAGTATCCAGGTGAGAAACGGTAATGCAATTGTTAGGTGAGCGACTATTAGAGCTGTACGAGACTGTAGCAAGCCTGCGAATAGAAAAACGCCGAAGAGCGGCAATACAATGATGATAGGGGGCAGCATTTGACTTGCCAGAACGCCGAGCCTGAGCAGGGGGCCCCCGGTATTAAAGCGAGCAAAGGCATAGGCCATTGCGGTGGCAAGCGGCAGCGAGATAGCAGTTGCAAGCAGCGCTATCAATAGGCTGTTCAAGAACCAACTGACGAATGCGTAGCGCTCGAAGATCTCGTAGTAGTTCATGAAGCCAAGTGTACCGATCTCTGGCGGAATCTTGTACGCGGTAATACGATCGGTCAGACTAACCCGGAGCAGCCAAATCAATGGCATAACAATCGCCAGGGAGAATACTGTGAGAATGACGTGAGGGATCACAATTTTAAAAGTTTGTTTCATGACGGCTTCAATCCATCCTCACGCCGCCTGTAACATTTACGGCCTGTCCAGTCATAAAGCGGGCGCTGTTTGAACACAGGAAAACAACTACGTCCGCTACATCTTCGGGCATTTCGAGACGTCCGAGCGGGGTCATAGCCACATATTCATTGACTACCTGCTCCGGAGATATCCCGCGGAGCCTTGCCTCCCATTCTATCTCGCGAGACTGCATGCCAGTTTTAACAAAACCTGGGCACACGGCATTGACCCGTATTCCGCGGGGCGCGAGTTCCCGGGCCAACCCCTGGGTCCAACCCAATACAGCGAACTTGCTGGCAGAATAATGTGCCAACAGTGGCGCACCCACTTTACCGGCCAAAGATGCCGTATTTACGATCACTCCCGCTCCCTCACGGATGAATCTGCGGCTCGCGATCTGATTTGTTAGGAAAACACCCCGTGTATTGACTGAAAAATTGAGATCCCACTCCTCGTCTGTCAGATCGACCGCGTGCTGCATTGTTGAAACGCCAGCATTTGCTATTAATATATCATAGCCGCCAAGCAATTTTTCGACATTAACGAAGGCGGTTTCCACTGCTGTGCGTTTACTGACATCGATGGATTCCGCAACCGCTTTACCACCAATTTCCGTGGCAGTTTCTTTTGCTGCCTTGAGATTGATGTCGCAAACAGCAACTTGTACGCCTTGGCCGGCCAGTGCAGTCGCTATTGCTCGCCCGATGCCGCTACCCGCGCCCGTCACGATTGCCCTTTTACCATCAAGTTCAGGAAAATTTGGCGACGAAGGCACTGGCAGCTCCAATGATAACTGTGAGGGTAAACGAGAGTATTAGACACAAAATCGAACAATACAATAGTATCTATGTTTGAATTTGTTTGTTTCACTGTTAGTATCACCTCGCACGTGGGGTGAAATTTGAGAAATGAGCGGAATTGTGATTGGCAAGCACGGAGACCACAAGATGCTTGAAGAGCGTCCGGACGCCCTTGGTTCTGCACGTTTTCGCCATCTGCCGCAGCAGCGTCACGCCCGTATCCTCGACATTCTTTCGGTTACAGGTTCCGTTCAGGTGGGAGTTATCGCCGAGGAACTTGGTGTATCTGATATGACCATCAGGCGCGATCTGGTTGAACTAGAAAATGCTGGCAGGCTGTATCGCATTCATGGCGGTGCCGTGAGCACAGAAAAGGATCGGCCGGCTCCGATTGACCGAGACGAGCCGCATTTTGATGCGCGCATTCACCGCCAACGTCAGGCAAAGGAGCGCATTGCAACGGCGGCTGCCAGACTGGTGCACGGCTGCAGGACTATTGCACTTGATGTTGGCACCACAACCTTTCTCGTAGCACAGCGGCTGCACCACGAATCTCATGCCAAGATATTTACCAACAGTGTGCGCGCTGCCACTGAATTGGGGTCAAATTTAGCTGAGGTCTATCTCCCTGGCGGGCGCATGCGCCGCGATGAAATGTCAATTGGAGGCAGTACCGCAGTAGAGCAGTTCGAAGCACTTTGGTTCGACATAGCTTTTATTGGTGTATCTGGAATTACATCCAGCGGCCTTTATGATTACTCCTTTGAAGACGCCGATATGAAGCGGGTCTATTTGCGCCGCTCGGGAGTCAAGGTATTACTTTGTGATGCTTCAAAATTCCAGCGCATGTCGTTAGTTCGTATCGCTTCGCTACGTGATATCGACATTCTCATCACCGATGCTGCGCCGCCCGCGCTTATTGCTGTTGCCCTTGCCGATGCTTCGGTTCGGGTCGAGATTGCAACAGACATCCCTTAACCATGGGGATACAAATTACTCAGAAGGAGTCATACGATGGTTTTCGATTTTTTTGGCACAAAGAGGAAGGTAATAATTGCCATGGCGCATATTGGTGCGTTACCTGGCACGCCCCTCTATGATGCCGATGGCGGCGTCGAAAAGTTGATTGAGGACGTGGCACGCGACATCGAGAAGCTGCAATCTGGTGGCGTGGACGCCATCATGTTCGGGAATGAAAATGACCGACCCTATGGGTTCAAGGCGACACCTGCTTCGGTAGCCGCCATGACGGCAGTGGTGCAGGCGATGAAACCTCAAATGAAGGTACCATTTGGTGTCAACTATCTCTGGGATCCGAGCGCCAGCATAGCCATTGGCGTGGCTACGGGAGCGCAGTTTGTGCGCGAGATTTTTACTGGCGTCTTTGCATCCGACATGGGCGTTTGGGCGCCGGATTGTGCTGCTGCATTGCAGCTCCGCCGCAATCTTGGACGCAGTGATATAAAGCTGCTGTTCAATATCAATGCAGAGTTTGCCCATTCCCTTGATGCGCGTTCTATAGAACTGCGTGCCCGGAGTGCCGTGTTCTCCTCTCTTGCGGACGCTATCTTGGTGTCGGGACCCGTTACAGGTGAACCTGCCGACCAGTCGCAATTGCAAAAGGTCTGTGCAACGGTGCACGATGTTCCTGTCTTCGCCAACACTGGCGTCAATATTGATAATGTCCGCGATACATTGGCAATTGCCAGCGGAGTTGTAATCGGCACGCATTTCAAAGTCGATGGCATAACTTGGAATCCAGTCGACAGTGCCCGTGTGAAGCGATTCATGGATCGCGTCGAGACTCTGCGTTGAACATATGACCTGTGTGCTAGGCCTAGATATTGGTACCACATCAACTATTGGGATTCTTGTAGAGATTCCCGGCAAGATATTCAGCGTGATTTCTCGTCCGGCTACTCTTAACTCTCCTCACCCCGGCTGGGCCGAAGAGAATCCGCAGGAATGGTGGAATAATGTGTGTGAAATCACACGTGAACTGTTACGCAACAGTGGTACTAATGCACAATCTATTGCTGCCATTGGTGTAACTGGCATGCTTCCTGCGGTTGTATTACTTGATGAAGAAAATGCAGTGCTGCGGCCAAGCATCCAGCAGAGCGACGGTCGATGCGGCAAACAGGTATCAGAGCTCCGTGCCGAGTGGAAGGAGCAATCGTTTATTTCAAAGGCTGGAAACGGAATCAACCAGCAACTCGTCGGAGCCAAGTTACGCTGGATCGAGGAGAACGAGCCCCAGGTTTATTCCCGCATTGCCACGGTGTTTGGATCGTACGACTTTGTCAACTGGAAACTGACAGGCGAAAAGGCAATCGAACAGAATTGGGCGCTCGAAGCAGGCTTCGTTGACATAGGCAGCAACCTTATCGACACTCAGCTAGTGGCATTTGCTCACGTTCCAAGCGGTGCATTGCCACGCAAGTCTGTCTCTCACGAGGTTCTTGGAACGGTCACGGCACAGGCTGCGGCTGCAACTGGATTGCTAGAAGGTACCCCGGTTGTTGGCGGTGCAGCCGACCTGATCGCGTCTGCGCTCGGCGCCGGCATCGTGAATCCCGGTGACGTGTTACTTAAGTTTGGTGGATCCGTGGACGTCCTAATCGCCACAAATCGTGTGGTGCCAGATCCTCGTATGTTCCTGGACTATCATCTGGTCCCTGGCCTTTACATGCCCAACGGTTGTATGTCGACGGGTGGCTCAGGTCTAAACTGGTTCGCGCGGACCTTTGCCGGAGCGGAGGCTGAAACGGCGGCAAATCTTGGCATCACGGTCCATCAGTATCTCGATAGTCTGGCTGAAAAATGCTCCCCGGGTTGCGACGGTCTAACCATTTTACCTTACTTTCTCGGTGAGAAGACCCCTATTCACGACGCGACGGCTCGTGGCGTATTCGACGGACTTACTTTTTCTCACAGCATCGGCCACATTTGGCGCGCGTTATTGGAAGCCTATGCGTATGCCATCGTGCAACATATTGAAGTTCTCAATGATATGGGGCATCGAACAGACAGTTTTTTTGCAACTGACGGCGGCTCAAACAGTCGAATATGGATGCAGATTGTCGCCGACGTTCTGCAAAGGCCGGTGCAGCGGCTCGCAGGTCATCCCGGATCTTGTCTCGGAGCAGCTTGGACAGCGGCTATTGGTGCAGGGCTCACCGACGACTGGTCAGGTATCAGTTGCTTTGTGAGTAAAGCCGGCCGCCTGGAGCCAGACCCTGACAATGCACAGATGTATCGTGAAGGGTATTTGCGCTTTCGTGAACTCTATGAACGGCTTGCCGATCGGTCAAAGCTTGTCGCCGCGAAGATGGAATGACCGTCCATCACACAAACAATTGAACTTCGGCAAATCAAACTAGCATATGAATTGGGTTTACACCCTAGTATTGGCGAAGACCAGGCTGTAATCAGCACAAAGGAAGGCGATGGTGGCAGACAAGATTTCTGTGACGGAGCAGACCAAGCGGAAAATCTTTGAAAAGATTGACCTGCAAGCAATCGAGTTACTCCAATTCCTGCAGCAGTATGTGGCGCACAAATCCGTTAACCCGGGACGCGGGAGTCCGGAGGATCCTGGCGAAGAGGAGAGCTGCCAGCGCTGGCTGGCAAGTGAACTGGAACGTATGGGTTGTTTCGATAAGATTGATTTATGGGCCGATGTGCCGGGCCGGCCCAATCTTGCGGCCATAATTAAAGGTTTTTCAGGACGTTCGGGCCTGATGTTCAATGGTCACACCGATACGGTGGAGGTGACGCCGTCCCAAAAGGAAAGTTGGATCGGTGACCCATGGAGCGGTGAGACACGCGACAGCAACCTCTTTGGCCGTGGCTCCACGGATATGAAGGGCGGCAACGCTGCTTTTTTATGGGCAGCCAAGGTTCTTTGTGAAGTGGGCGTATCGCTGCGCGATGACCTAATTTTGACGTTCAGCATCGCCGAAGAGACGGGCGAGGCGGATGTAGGGCCACTCAGCGTATTGCGCCGCGGCTACACGTCGCCCTTTGTCGTCAATGCCGAACCCACACACTTGCGTATCTGTCCGGCGACGATGGGTTGGTTCTTCCTCAAGGTCACGGTGCTGGGCAAGGGCCTGCATCCTGCTTCGCGCTACGCCGCCGTCTACCCTACGCGTGAGCCGCTGCCCCTGCCGGGTATCGACGCTGTAGAAAAGCTGCGCAAGATCATGGATGCTCTCACACTGCTCGAACGTGATTGGGGACTCTACCAGCGACATGAGCTCATGCCGCCAGGCGGTATGAACATGAGCCCCGTCTACATCCATGGCGGCAATCTCCGCGCCTCAATGCCTGAACAATGTGAGGTTGTTTATGCCGTCGTCTATAACCCAGCCTTGCGCAGCGATGAGGTCATGAGACAGATCCGGGCCGCGGTGGACGGGGTCGTCGCCAGCGACACGTGGCTGCGTGAACATCCTCCAATTGTCGAGGCGCCGGTCATTCATCAGGTGCTTGAACCTGTGAACCTTCCACTCGAGCACCCGGCGGTGCAAAAGCTGGCGGCGGCCTATCGCGACGCCCTTGGCACCGAACCCGAGTTTGGCAGCCTGCCGGGACCATGTGACGCCAACATCATGAGTGAGGCCGGCGTCACGACCATAATTTTTGGGCCGGGCGACTTGGCAATGAATGCACACGGTGCCAATGAGTATGTGCCGCTGCAGCAGGTGATCGATGCGTGCAAAGTGTACGCTAGTTTGATGGTGGATTGCTGTGGGGAGAGAACGGAAAATGAGTGAACAAACGATCAACTATGAAAAAGAATGCATCCCGGACAGTGAGTTTCTCGAACGCCTCCAGAGGGTCCAACGGGGGTTGAAACAGGAAGGTCTGGCCGTGGGGCTGGCCTATGCCACGGAGCATATGCCGGGCGACGTCCAGTACCTGACGGGCTATGATCCGCATATTGAAAACGTGGCCGTTTTGGTGTTGCCCAACCACCTTGTGGTCGTGGGAGGCGCCGAGGGTGAGAAGATGTTTGAGGACATGGGCCGGGCTGGCAGGTGGCGCAATCTCTCGCTCTTTGAGATTCCGTTCCAGGATTACGGCGGGCTCCGTTTCTACACGCTTGCCGAAATCCTGAATGAGTTCCTAGGCGATGTCCCCGCCGAGATCGGACTTTTGTCTGCCCCTAACGTGCTTTCACAGGAAATCGTCGCCCTGATACAGAAGGCGGGCGACAATAGGCAGGTTCAGTTGCGCGATGTCAGCCACATCATGGCGGAGGCGCGCTACCGCAAAAGCCCCGCTGAACTCCAGATGTTCCGCACCGCAAGCCAGATCGCCACGGAAGCGATGCGAGCGATGCTGAATACCGTGGCGCCAGGTTTACGCGAACTCGAAGTGGCGGCGGCAGGCGATGCCGTCTGCAAGCGGATGGGGGCTTACGGCTATGGCTTCGACACCATGGTCTGTTCCGGCTCTCGCATTAATACAATTATCGGGCGAGCCAGCAACCGCGTAATCCAGCGTGGCGATCTGGTCATGTTAGGGGTGAGCCCGCGCTTCGAAGGGTACACTTCCGCCATGGGGCGGACAGTTGTCGCCGGTGGTGCCACGCTCGAACAAGCAGAGTTCCTCGAACATGGCATCCATGCACACGAGCTTGCCATCGCCCAGTTGGCGGTCGGCAAACCAGCACGCGAGGTAGATCTGTCGGCGCGGCGCTATCTCAACAATGTGGAGCTGGGCCAATATCACACCTACGGCGTCGGCCATGGCATCGGCTTCACCGAGTGTCTGGAAGGGAAGACGGCCACACAAAGCAGTGACTATGATCTCCCGGCAGGAGTCGCCATCATGATCGACGTGGGACTCTTTGGCCACCCTCTCTTCTACGGGGCCAGGCATGAGGATCCATTCCTAATCTCACATGACGGCAAAACGGAGAGGCTGACCGACCTACCGATGAAGGTCTACTCATAGAGCCCTTTGCCCATCGCAGCCGGCATCCACATCTCGTCCCAGTATTGCCCAGGCTTCGGAGCGTAAGTCACCGTGGGTTGCTATTCCAGTCATGGCTCCGAATCTCTGTGGATGGAGGTTCGAACAGCCCTTTCGCAATTGTTACGCCGATTTTAGTTTAATTTGGTAGCAATTGGCTAGCCAGAAGAAATGCTATTGCTCCAAGAGTTCGCTCGCGGCCGCGACCAGGATGCCCAACAGTTCGCGCTTGTGTTCTTCCTGTGAGTCAATTGGGACTATGAAGCAAAGAGTTGCGACCGCAATGCCTCGCCGATCACGGATAGGCGCTGCGAGGCAGCAGGTAAAGCGGTCTGCGAGACCGTTGGTCATGCAGCTACCTTCGGCGCGGGCCCGCGCTATATCGGCCACGAAGGTGTTTGCCTCAACCACGCGACCATCGGGCAAGCGGAAATCCTCCTCCGGAATGAAATCCAGAATCTCTGTGGCCGACATGTGATCAAGCAGCAGGCGGCCCGATGCGGTCCAGGGAATGGGAACCTCTACGCCGATGTCCGTTGATATTCTAAAAATGCCGGACCCGTCCCTGTTATCGACAACCACATATTTGTTGCCGCGCAGCGCGCTTAGCTGCGCCGTGGCACCGGTCTGCATGGCGAGCCGGTCAAGAGCTTCACGGCAGCGCCGGTGCAGCGGATTGGCATCGGCATAGGCGCGGCCATAGAGATGCGCCGCCTGGCCAAAGTAAATTGTGCCTTCGTCGCCTACAGACTCAAGGATGCCCGCTTCTATCAATCGATTTGTGATGGAATAAAGGGTTGAGCGGGGCGCGCCGATTTGCTTGGCGAGGTCGCCAACTGTGGTCGGCCTGTGGGTTCGCAGAAGCGCGTCGAGAATCTCGATAGCACGGTCAATCCCGTTCTGCCGTTCGCGGGCCGGTCTGCCACTATGCATGTTTACAATCGCGTCCATGAATTCCTCTTCGCTCCGTGCGGATAGCACTTGCATGCTTTGTGAGCCTCATATAGCGTTAGTTTATCCTTTATAAAGGAACAATGTCCACTATAAAGGACAAAATGGAACAACACAATTCACCTGGGAGGGTGTCATGAACAGACAGAAATTCACGTTATTGGCAGGCCTGTGTGCCGCAACACTGGCATCGGGATTTGGCAACGCGGCGCTAGCGGGCAAGCTTGAAGATATCCTGGCGCGCGGCAAGATTATTGTTGGAATTGGGCTTACCAATCCGCCTTGGCATTTCCGCGACGAAAAGGGCGAAATGGTTGGCTACGATGTAGATATGGCCAAGATTCTAGCCAAGGGTCTGTTTGGGGATGAAACGAAAATTGAATTTGTAAATCAGGCGTCGGACGCACGTATCCCCAATCTCGTGACCGACAAGGTGGATATCACCTGCCAGGGCATGACGGTGACAGCGGAACGCGCCCAGCAAGTGAACTTCACCATTCCCTATTACCGCGAAGGCGTTGGCCTGATGATGGTGGCGGGCGGCAAATACAAATCGCGTGACGAGATGAAGGCAGCGGGTAATGCCGTTACGGTTTCAGTTCTGCAAAACGTATATGCCGAAGAAATGGTGCACCTTGCCCTACCGGAGGCAAAGGTTGACCAGTATGAGAGTTTCGATCTGATGTATCAGGCCTTGAATTCGGGCCGGTCAGATGCGGCGGCAACAGACATGTCATCATTGCAGTGGTTCATGATACAAAACCCGGGCAAATATGCCGACGGCGGCTATGGCTGGAATCCGCAAACCTATTCATGCGCCGTCAAGCGCGGAGAGCAGGATTGGCTGAACTTTGTCAACATCGCATTCCGCGAGGGCATGACGGGTGTCGAATTCGCAACCTTCTCCAAATCATTTGAGACGTGGTTTGGAGTGAAGCCGCCGGAACCACAAGTCGGTTTCCCGGCAGAACTGCGTTAACTGCAGGCGTCAGACGACCGGCGCCATGACATACTCCTTCCAGTTTAGAGCGATCGAAGACAACTTCGATCACTTCCTCTACGGGTTGGCATTGGGCTTGGTTCTCGCGGTCGCCGCGATTCTTGTTGGTACGCTCATTGGCTTGCTCTGCGCCTTTGCCACGATGGCGAAGGCGCGGTTGCCGTCGCGCCTTGTCGGCATCTATGTCTCGGCGATCCGCAATACGCCGCTTTTGGTCATCATCCTTTTTGTCTATTTCGCCCTGCCACAACTTGGTATCAGGCTGGGAAAGCTTGAGAGCTTTGTATTTTCGCTGGCGATCTATGCGGGAGCCTATCTGACGGAAGTTTTCCGCGCCGGGCTCGCCGGCGTTCCGCGTGGTGTCATTGATGCGGGGCGCGCTATCGGCCTCACCGGATTTCAACTGGCACTTTATGTTATCTCGCCCATCATGTGGCGCAACTGCCTGCCGGCATTGGGCACGACCTTTATCTCTCTGTTCAAAGATACGTCGCTTGCTGCGGTGATCGCCATTCCGGAGCTGACCTACCAGGCGCGCAAACTCAATACCGAGACGTTCCGCGTGGCGGAAGCCTGGGCCACGGCAAGCCTGCTCTATCTCGCGACCTGCCTGCTGATCGCCGCAGGGCTTAGGCAGCTTGAACGCCGCTTCCCGAAGTTTTGAGGCGGCATTAGATGGAACATTTTCTCCACGAACTATGGATCGCCCGCTGGGCCCTGGCACAGGGGTTGGTGCTGACGGTTGAAATATCCGTCGCCTCCATCCTGTGCGGAAGCATCATCGGGCTCTTTGCCGGCATTGGGCTTACCTATGGCAAGTGGCCGCTGCGCCTGCCGATCCGTGCGGCTGTTGATTGCATCCGGGGCATTCCTGTGCTGGTGCTGATCCTTGCTTCCTTCTATCTCCTGACCTTTGCCGGCATCAATCTGACTGCGGTTGAGTCCGGCCTCCTCGCGCTTTCCATTTTCTGTGGGGCCCATATGGGCGAAATCATCCGTGGCGCGCTGCAATCCATTCCGGTCACGCAGATTGATGCGGGCCGCGCCATCGGGCTCACTTTCCCGCGTATCCTGATCTATGTTCTCATCCCCCAGGCGATGCGGCAGATCATGCCGGTGTGGGTCAATACGGGGGCGGAACTGGTCAAGGCATCGACGCTGCTTTCGGTCATCGGCACGGGCGAACTGCTGCTCCGCACCCAGGAAATCGTCGGGCGCAATTTCATGACTTTGGAATTCTACGGCCTCTGCGGGCTTCTCTATTTTCTGATCAATTCCGTAATTGAGCGCCTCGGCAAATTTGCCAGTCGGCGCTTCGCACTCCAGTGAGGGCCCCATGACACTTCTCGCCATTCGCGGGCTCACCAAGAATTTCGGCCAGGTGGAAATCCTGAAAGGCGTTGACCTTGAGGTGAACAAGGGTGAGGTGGTGTCGATCATCGGCGCCAGCGGCTCCGGCAAAACCACGCTTCTGCGCTGCGTCAACCTGCTGGAAGATTTCAACGGCGGTGAAATCATCCTCGATCGCGTGGCCATTGGCTATACTGGCGAAGGCGGTGCCCGCCGCAGGTTTGGTGAGCGCGAACTGGCGCGGCAGCGGGCCATGACCGGCATGGTGTTCCAGAGCTTCAACCTGTTTCCGCATCTCACCGCCCTTGGCAATGTCATGCTCGGATTGACGAAAGTGCGGCACATGGCCAAACGCGAGGCCCAGCAGCTTGCGATGAACTGGCTGGCCCGTGTCGGCCTTGCTGACCGCGCTACGCATCTGCCCGCCCAGCTATCGGGCGGGCAGCAGCAACGGGTTGCCATTGCCCGGGCGCTGGCGATGGATCCCAAGCTGGTGTTGCTCGATGAAATCACCTCGGCGCTTGATCCGGAATTGGTTGGCGAAGTGCTGAACACCATCAAGCTGCTGGCGAAGGAGGGCACCACCATGCTGATCGTCACCCATGAGATGCGCTTTGCCAGGGACGTGGCGCATCGCACCATCTTCATGGATGGCGGCCTCATCGCGGAGCAGGGACCTTCGGCCAGCCTCTTCCGCAATCCCAAAAATGCGCGCCTGAAGGAATTTCTCAAGCGCGCCAACCTGTGAACAGGAGTGATGATGACGATTGAAAGATTTGGCGCAGCGCCAACAGGTCCCGGCGGCCGAAGCCTGCCCTTCACCAAGGCGGTGCGGGCCGGCGATTTCATCTTTGTCTCAGGGCAAGTGCCGATGGGGGCGGACGGCGAAATTGTTGACGGCAACATCGCCACGCAGACGAAGCAGACTATCGACAATGTAAAGGCTATCCTGCAATCGCTCGGCCTCGGTCTTGAGCATGTGGTCAAAGCCACCGTCTGGCTTGCGGACGCGCGCGATTTCTGGCCCTTCAACAAGGTTTATCTTGAGTATTTCGGTGCGGCGCTTCCGGCACGTTCCTGCGTGAGGGCCGACATGATGGTGGACTGCAAGGTGGAGATAGAGGTTGTTGCATATGATCCGCGATGAATGCGAAGTGCGGTCGGCGGACCATCTTTTCGGATAACGCGCGTTGATCTGCATCTAAAGTTCCCGAAGGAATACTTCAAATCACAGTTTAGCGTGAGACCGCGCACTTATCAAAAGATGTCGCGTTGGCGGTCTAACTTTGCACAGAGGCGTGCGCTGGGCGGACTGCGAGGACGACGCCCAACATCTCGATGTACACAATAGCCTTCTCCTGTCGGCCCTTTGGGACGCTGCCTTTGATGCGGGTAGGGTGGGCTTCATGGACACGGGAGAGGTGCTCGTGCATTACGAAATGCGAGCGGTTGATCAGCAAGTCCTCTTCACAGGTTCGGAGACCTGTCTTAGTGTCTGTCCGATGAGTTGTTGAATCGGATGAATCGGTTGTGATTCAATCGCCTTTGGGATGATTCTCAAGGAGGCCTGCGATGTGGACGTCTGCGAACCGGAGCCGGTATGACCGGAGCAAATTGCGCTATCC
>JANNUW010000273.1:0-1819 GCA_031414095.1 Hyphomicrobium sp.
TCCATCAAGATTTTGCTAGCGCAAATTTCCATCGCCGAAGAATTGGCGCGTATGAGCAACGGAAAGAAAACCCAACCACGCGTCATCTTCCGCTTTGCAACTCCGGTGTTCGACAGCCATGTGGCAAGGATAGGACTGCTGAGCCCCGAACTTTCCTTCAAGGTCTCAAACCTTTACGGGCAGTTCAAGTCCTTTTCCACACAAGCAATGGACCAGGTCCCGGAGATGGACCCCGCCATGGCCGTCCAGATCATGAGATCGGTCCACGGTTCTCTGCAGAAGCTTCATGCTGACACTGAAGAATTGAAGGCAGCTCTGACTGGAAGCATCGTGGTTTGAGCTCAAACTGGATTGCTAAGCGCCAAAAGTGGCGAATGGCCCGGTGAGATTTATTAATCAGTTTGACCCGAGGCAAGTAATGGAAAATCAATGAGGACAAAAAAGCTGCATTGTCTGCAGTTGGCCCTTTTGAGACCTCGTGGCCAGAATGAAACCTGTCTGCCTATCATGGAACAGCCGACATTGAACATGTGATGTCCGTTTTTTGAGAAAATTGGTCTGCATGCAGAAGTGCAGCCGACCTGGTTTGACAGCTGCAATTGGTCTCATGTTGACCCGAAGCCGACTTCACCGCTTTGGCGTGTGGCCGCCGCCAACTCCAAGGTCCGGTCTTGCCAATGATGCCCATTCGGACCAATCTTGAGCCTCGGCAAACAGTTCACCTGTTGGGTGCCGGATTGGACCGCCCGATCAAGGGAATTAGATGATGACCGAAGTCGATGCAGGCTTGTCGGCTGCGCCCGCCCCAAGTCCGCGGCTCCAGGCCATAGGTGCGGCAATGGTTGTACTATCAACAATAGCAATTGCCATTGTTCCAACGTTCACCAAGCTTGCTTTCGATGGTGGAAGCAACACCCTCACCGTTGTTATGGCTCGAAGCATTCTCACCGTCGCATTGACCTGGTTTGTGATGGTCGTTCTCGGCCAAAGCCTGCGCCTAGGCAGAACGCCGCTGTTGATTAGCCTGGCGACGGGCGTCTTCTACGCCGTCATGCTCTATGGATTTCTTGGTGCCGTGGCCTTTATTCCTGTCAACACGGTGATCCTCATCTATTTTACACATCCACTGCTGGTTGGCCTCGTGGCGGCTCGGCTCGGTCATGAAGTCATCTCCGCGAAAATGGTCGGCGCACTAATTGCCGCATTCGCGGGCCTGGGTCTTGCAGTCGGACTGTCTTTCGCCAGCTTCAATCTGGCAGGAATAGCCTTAGCCGCCCTTTCGTCGGTCACCTGCGTTTTTGTTGTCGTTGGAAATGGCCGCGCAATGAAGCAGGCAGGCAGCCTCGCTGTCATCTTCTACATGATGCTTTCAGCCTCCATTACGCTCGCCCTACCGTTGTTGGCTTTCGGAACAATTGCACTTCCAGAAACGCTCTCTGGATGGATCGGTTTCGGCGGTGTCGCCGTCGGATATACCGTTGGCACATTGGCCTTCTTTTGTGCTGTACCGATACTTGGGGCGGTCCGTTCCACGATGATTAGTAATATTGAACCGCTTCTTGGTATTATCTTCGCCCTGGTGATCCTTGGCGAGCGTGTTTCGCCACTTCAAGGCGTTGGCATTGCCCTCGTTCTAGCGTCCATCGTGGTCAAGGAGTTAAAGTTATAGGTCTTAGGTAATTTCCGCTTTGGGCCGATTTTGTTGCAGAAAGCATTTGAATTTGCCGCCGAACAGTGATTCCGTTGCTCATAGGGAAACGAGGGCGGAGACGGGCCATGATGGGGCGGCACAATCAAGACCAGGGCCATCTGTTCTATT
>JANNUW010000274.1:0-3716 GCA_031414095.1 Hyphomicrobium sp.
CCACACACACGAAAGCCGCCGAGGATCATCGCACCGCTGCTGAGGCACATCAAACCGCCGCCGAGCTGCATGGCAAAGGCGACCATTCCGCCGCGCTCGAAAAATCCACCAAGGCGAAGGGCTGCTGTGACACGGCCCACCAATCGTCCGCCGACGCGCATGCCAAGAGCACGGCGCAGGTCAAGAAGTAAGAATTTGACACATGCACTGCGCCGTCCGCTGTGCTTCCCCCTTATCACACTCGAAGGAAACACCATGAAACGCACTCTCATGATCGTCGCTGTTGGCGTGTTTATCACCGGCAGTGTTCTTGCCCAGCAACCTGGCCCAATGCCTGGAATGGAAATGAAGGGCATGGACATGAAGATGATGATGCCCGGCGCCAACGACACCCCGTCGACCAAGGCGTTCAAGATGGCGATGATGCACGCGATGCAGACGATGCCCACCTTTTCCGGTGACGCAGATGTCGATTTCATGAAGCACATGCGTCCGCATCATCAAGCCGCAATCGACATGGCCAAAGTGGTCCTTGCAAACGGAAAAGATCCGGACACCAAGAAGCTGGCTCAGGACATCATCACCGCCCAGGAAAAAGAGATCGCGACGATCGATGCCTGGCTCAAGAAAAAAGGGTGATCGGCTTTGACCGGCCTCAACTCCCAACGTCCGGTCTCTCGATAGTTTGCACACGAGTTCAGCCACCATGCTGCGGGTGGCTAGTCGAGTGTCAAGGATGCGCTATCATGCGATCAAGCATTGAGACTTACAGTTACAGCACCAGCCGTTGGTCGCGCGCGCGCATGTCTAGCTGGACTTTTCTGACTGCGGCGGCGTCGGTTGCTCTTACGTTGAGCATCCTTTCCGCGGATGCGCAAACCGCACTGCCAATGAAGAATGCGACCGGGTTCGTCTACACGGCGGACGAGGTCGGAAACACAATCAGCACGATCAATCTGACAACCGGGCAGGTGGTTATCGTTCCGGCGACACTCTCGCCACACAATGTCCAGATTTCGGCCGACGGCGCGAGGCTGCTCGTGGTCGGCGACGCGCCGATGGAGGCCGGTGCGCAAGGGCACGGTGCCTCCGGCTCAGGCATGAGAGCGCCGGGGCAGTTGCTTGTCTTTTCTACCGCAAGCATGGCGTCCGGACCGACCGCATCGATCATCTTGGGTGATCATCCCGCCCACGTCGTTGTCGAGAGCAACGGTGGGCGAGCCTTCGTGACATTGTCGGGTGAGAACGTCGTGGCCGTTATCGATCTCGCACGCAACGAGGTTCTTCGGAAGATACCGACAGGGCGGTTCCCACACGGATTGCGGATCAGTCCCGACGGCATCTTAGTCTATGTCGCCAATGTCCAGGATGGCAGCGTCTCGGTGATCGACACGACGACTTTGTCCGAGGTGACAAAAATTCCCGTAGGCAAAGGGCCGGTCCAGGTTGGATTCACGCCGGACGGGGCAAAAGTATACGTCTCACTGCGCGATGAAAATAAGGTCGCCGTGATCGATACTAAAACGAAAGTCGTGCTCGCCCGCATTGATGTCGGCCGCAATCCGATCCAAGTCCACGCGACTCGCGACGGCCTGTTCGTCTATGCCGCCAATCAGGGAACCGAAGCCGAACCGTCGGATACGGTGTCGGTGATCGACACAGCAACCGGAAAAGTCGTCGCGACGATCCGGACTGGGGCTGGCGCGCACGGCGTCGCCATCAGCACCGACGGTCGATTCGTTCTTGTCACGAATATCGTTGCCGGCACGGTGTCGGCGATCGACGCCAAAAGTCGCGCAGTCGTTGCCACCTTCACCGTCGGGCGAGGCCCGAATGGCATCACGTACAAACCCTGATGGAACGGAAACGTCTCCGGAACGCCGCACAAGTGACAGGAGTTATCAATGCCGCAAAGAGCCAGCTCCGAAGCACTCGCGTTTCGTTCAACCTATCCGCCGCCTCGCCACGCCGATGCAGTCGAACCGTTTGAAACGGTCCGTCGGGATACGCACCCGATCGCAATCCGTGAGCTGCACCCGACGCAGGTGACCGTCGGCTACCGCGAAGTCGCGGAACGGCGGCGGCGGATGAGATGGAAGACATGAACCATGGACTGGCTTTCGAGTAACTGGATCTGGATCGCTTTTGGTATCGCCATGATCGCGATGCACATGTTCGGCCATGATGGACACGGTGGCCATGGCGGGCACACCAGTAACGACCGACGTGATCCGAAACCTTCAAACGAACCCACCCCACCGCGAGCCGAACTCGCCTCGGTGACCGGCACCGCGTCAGACTCCCTCGATACAAATACTGCGGCGCCGCTCGATGGGCCGGGTCACTCCGGTCACGGTGCCTCGCCAACTCCCGCAAACGCAAAACGTCATCGACATGGCTGCTGACCAGAAAGGCTTGTCACAAACACCATTAAAGCTGAGCCGAGAACAACATGTCCAATGGCTGCACGACGACCTGGCCAGGGTGAAAAGGAGTGCTCCATGAGGCGCGCAATTGAAGTCTTGCTGATGGGATTTGTATTTAGTCTTGGCATGGCATTCGCGGCCAATGCGGCAGAGCGCATGTTCGTGCCCCTCGGCGAGGGCAACGCCATTGCGGTCATCGATATTTCCGAGGACAAGGTTGTAGGCCGAATCGATGACGTATCTGCGGTTCACGGTCTCGCGGGGACGCCGGACGGTCGCTATCTGATTGCGGGCAGCAGCCGCACGCGCGTACCAGGCAGTGCACCGGCCAAGCCAACCGAGGCCGGAGAGGCTGATCATACGGCGCATCACGCACCCGGCAAGCCGGATGCTGCCGGGGGTGGTGACGTCGTCAGCACGGTCACAATCATCCGGCAGAGCGACCTGAAAATCGAGCGCTAGATTGATGTCCCCGGTGCGGTGCTCCACGTCGCCGCGAGCCCCGACAATCGCTTCGCAGTGGTGACGCATCCGGTCCTCAATGGGATCAGCGTGATCGACCTCGTCGCGCATCAAGCACGCCCCATTGTGCTCACGGGCCCCGGCGCGAACTTTGCGGTATTTAGCCTCGATGGATCGGAGGTCTATGTCAGCAACGGCGGCATCGGAACCGTGACCGCCCTCAACACCAAAACCTGGAATGTGACGCGGACTTTCAAGGTCGGCCAAGGGCCCGAGCACCTCGCTATCGCGCCCAATGGCCGGCATCTCTATGTCAACAACGTCAAGAGCGGCACTGTCTCCGAGATCTATCTGATTGATCCGAGACGGACGCGCGAATATCGCGTCGGCGCCAATCCGCATGGGGTCGACGTCTCGGATGACAGCGATTGGTGCTACGTCGCTGTGCAAGACGACAACAAGCTCGTCGCCATCAATCGCAAGAAGCAACCGCAGCGCACGCTGATGCTCGCACCGGAGCCATATCACCTCGCGGTGGTTCTCGGAATGGCCAAGATCTACGTCTCAAGCGCCAAGGAGCCCAAGATCTGGGTGGTGGACGCGACGACCCTCACGGTCATCCGCGAGATCCCGATCAGCGGCAAGGGACAACAGATGGTCCAACAGCCGCGCTCCTGAATCCGCAATGCTCAACGAACGAGAAAGGGGAACGAGAAAGGGGAAAGAGATGACAGCGCATGATCATTCCAGGCACGGACACGGAGCGTCATCCGGACAAGATCGCTTTTTGACATCCCGGACCTTCCTCGTATTTCTCGGGTTTGCGGC
>JANNUW010000275.1:0-5772 GCA_031414095.1 Hyphomicrobium sp.
GACCTACGGATTATGATTCCGCCGCTCTAACCAACTGAGCTATCCCGCCACATGAGTTGATCCGTTGGACGGAGCGACTGTTCGCTCCACAACGCCGATCAAAATGTGAAAATCAGAGCCACCGGCTCCGAAAGCTAGAGCCACCGGCTCCAACGCTTAGGAGCCACCGGCTCCAAGCGCCGTGTATAGGGACCCCCATCCAAGTCTGTCAAGGATAGACGGGCGAGGAAAGGGGCATCCCTGTTTTAGGCTGTTTATTCGGCCGCATCGGCCGCCATACGGCTGGTCGCGGCCTTGGCGAACCGCATCATCGTAAAGATGCCGAAGGGCTTCAGCGAAACCCGCTCGACGAGGTTCAACTCGTTGCACACCATGACGCGCGAAACGTCGAATACGGGGCGCCAGCCGATGACCTCGGCGAACGGCGCCATCCGGCGTTCCATCCAGCCGCGCACGCCTTCTTCCTGGCTGAAGTGGTTGACGAGCAGCACTTCACCACCGGGTTTTGTCACGCGCGACAGTTCGCGCATCACCTTTTCGGGATCGGGCACGACGGTCATGACGTACATCGCGACCACACTGTCGAACGAGGCGTCGGGAAATTGCAGATCGCCAGCGTCCATCTCGTGCAGTCCGCGCACGTTGGTCAGATTTTCGGCCTCGACTTTTTCGCGCGCCTTTTCGAGCATTTCCGGCGACAGGTCGATGCCCGTGATTTGCAGGTGGCGGGAATAATCACCGAGCGACAATCCAGTGCCGACACCGACTTCAAGAATGCTTCCCGTCCGCTTGTTGAGGGTGTGGACGGCATGCTTGCGGCCTTCGGTCGAAACTTTGCCGAACGTATGGTCGTAAACCGGCGCCCAACGCCGATAGGCAACTTTCACCACGTCCTCGTCGATGCGGCCGATGCCGGTGATGCGCCCGCCGTCGCGCTCGATATTCGAGCCCGGCCGGGTCGTGACCAAACGTGGTTTTGAAGCCATTTCTTCAACTCGCTTTTTGAAATACGGGAAACGATGAACTCACTCGAGGCCTGCTGTTATGAAGTTATTTTAGGAGAGGCATCTCCATATGCCGATGGTCAGTGCGCGCGGCGGGTACCTTCTCGAAGGTTCGGGCGATCCAGCCGCCGCCGAGAACTTGCGATTGCGCCGACCCATCGGCGTAGAAAACGCAAGCCTGCCCTGCCGCAATGCCTTCTTCTCCAACGCCCAGCTCCACTGTAATGGCCCCGTCGTTAGAGGTAATCACGGCGGGCGCGGGCGCCTGCGTCGATCGGATACGCGCAAAAATCTGCGTTTCACCAGCCGCAACCTGCTGGCCAAGCTCTGCGTCGAGCCAATTCACGTTTCTTAGCATCATGCCCTGGGTCATCAATAAGTCACGTGGTCCCACGACCACCTCATTGCGATCGGCACTTATGCGGATCACGTAAAGGGGTTCGGGGCCCGGGATTTTCAATCCGCGCCGTTGGCCGACTGTATAATTGATTGTGCCTTCATGACGGCCGAGCACGCGGCCATCGACATGAATGATGTCGCCGGGGTGAAGGGCGCCAGGTTTCAGGCGCTCGATGACGCCGGTATATTTTCCTTTGGGAACAAAACAGATGTCTTGGCTATCGGCCTTGGCGGCGACCGGTAATCCCAAGTCGTCGGCCAGCTTGCGGACGGCGGGCTTCGACAGACCGCCGATCGGAAACATCAACTGCTCAAGTTGCGCGGGCGTCGTTGCGAACAGGAAATAGCTCTGGTCACGATCGCTATCGGCGCCGCGGTACATCTGCGGCCCGTGCGCTCCTTCGCGCTTTTGGATGTAATGCCCCGTCGCGAGATGGCTGGCGCCCAACTCGCGCGCCGTTACGAGCAGGTCGCGGAATTTAATGTCCTGATTGCAGTTGACGCACGGTATGGGCGTTTCGCCCGCGACATAGCTCGCGGCAAACGTATCGATGACAGCGGCTTTGAAGCGCTTTTCATAGTCGAGAACATAGTGCGGGATGTCGAGCATCTCGGCGACGCGGCGGGCATCCTGGATATCTTGCCCCGCGCAACAGCTCCCCTTGCGGCCAGTGGCTTCTCCGTGATCATACAACTGCAAGGTGATCCCGATGACGTCGTGGCCTTCGGCCTTGAGCAATGCCGCGGCGACAGACGAATCAACGCCGCCCGACATGGCAACGACGATGCGCCGGTGCCCTGTCGCGTTCGTCTGCGGTTCTGCCAAGGCGCTATCTATCACGTCGAAACCTTTCTCAGATGCAGCCCGCCGCGAGCCGCACGAGGACGCCACTACTCTATAATGCAGAGCCGGTTACCTTCACAGAACGAATTATCGGCGAAAAGGTGGCACTTCCTGATGATTTTTCGGCCGTAGGGGGCTCGCGGTCCGCGCAGGCTTGAACGGTCATACGAAAACTCAGCCGACAACATACTGCAGTGCACAATAATTGTCCAGATTGCGATCTCGGCCGTGGCGTGACCCTGACGATGCCCGCCGTCAACCTTAACGCGCTGTACACCATGGAATGGTGCATGTATTTATGTTAAGTTCACTCAATGAGTTATCGCGGTTTTAAGAGCATTCGGTTACCGTAATCCTGTGGTCAGTTAAGTGTAATGAGTATCATGACCGAACAACATATGAGAGCGCGCGTACGCTATGTCATCGGCCCCGATGGGAGCCCGTTGACAGTTGCTGACCTGCCGCCAAAAGACACCAAGCGCTGGGTTATTCGCCGCAAGGCGGAAGTGGTTGCTGCCGTTCGCGGCGGGCTACTTTCGATTGATGAGGCCTGTGATCGTTACCGGTTAACGGTTGACGAATTCCTGTCCTGGCAGAGATCGATCGACAAGCACGGGCTCGCAGGTTTGCGCGCCACGCGTTTGCAGGATTACCGCGCGTCGTAAGCGAGGCTGCACGAGATTTGTTTGAAAGCCGCCCGTCGATCTGGGGCGCCTTTGGCTGATCGAATGCCGTCGAGGCTAAAGCGTCACGGTTAGGGCACGGCGCTAGCGCCCGATTTCTTATCGGCGGGCTTCTTACCAGCCTTGCCGGTGGCGTCCTTGACGGCCGGCTGATCTTGCGCGGCAGTCCAGCCCGCCGTTATTGGGCCCTCGCCACAGCCCTCTGTGTCGCTGGCCCAACGCCGCACGTCTCCGGTCAATCGTGTCGCCAGCGGTTCGGGAATTTTGGCGTTTTCAATGTCGACCTGAGTGCCTTCGCCCCCGGCTGCAATAGCGACGCGAAACGCCTTCAAACTGCGCGGATCAGCGGCCGTTAGGTCGCGCGTGCGCACCACGATTTCGGCCCGCCCGCCCTTCGACGGCGGCTCCGCCTCAGCATGATAAATGTACGGCCCTTTGAGCGGTCCCGACGCGCCAAACCAGCACGTCAGAGCGCCGCGCGCGATGCGCGTATATACTTCGGTCGGTGAACCTACGGGCAGCTTTGCACCCGTAAACGTCGCGAGTGATGGTAAGGTCGGCAATCCTGAGCCGGCTTCAGGTCCAGCGGCGTCAGCGGCAAGCGTTGCGGCAGGGATTTGCGCGGCACCTGGGGCTTGGACGGCTTGTCCGGCCTGAGGCGGGAGACCACTCGTTAATTCCGGGCCGCCAGCCGACGAGCACGCGCCGAGAGTGGCTGCGCACGCCCAAGTCCAAACCAGCTGCAATACAGGCCGCGTCATAATCAGAAGGCTCACCAATCGCCAAAATGCCGGCGCGGCTCAAAAAGCCCAAAAACGACGGGCCGCCACGACTGAGCACTGAGTGTCACGGGACCGCGGCTTTGCCAAGGCGCGTTGACGCCCTTGTCCCCGCTGAAATGCGCCCGAGCGCGCGGGCGAGGATAGTCATTTGTCTAAAGAATCTAGCGGAGACTGAGGCCGCGTCCGCTATCTGCCCGCCGGCGGCGAGGCAGAGTTTCGCGGGCTTCGGGTGCCATAGCGCGCGCCAGTTGCTCGTCGGCGTCGGAGCGTTCGCGCTGGGCTGCCTGCAAGCGCGTGCGCAAATCGTCTATCGAGGCGCCAAGATTTTCGCGGCGCAGCTTGGCCGACTTGGCAAACGTCGAGTACGAAAAGTGGCTCGGATCCTTGACGCCAGTGCGGGCCTCTTCTGCCTCGACCTGGCGATCGAGATCCGCCGACATGGCCTCGAATTCGCGGATCATGGTTTCCAGGCCGGCGACTTTGCGCGCCTTTTCATCTGCCGCAAAGCGCTTCAGCCTTAACGCTGTTTCACGAGCCTTCATAGTTCGATACCCCTTACAAATTCGAACACATGCGAGGAACGGTAAACAAGTTCCGTGCCAAGACGTTGATCAGACGGGTTTGTGCTTTGGTCAAGCAGTCTGCCGACGGATCATTGACGCGCAGGACGACGCCGCGCAATAGCGCACCGGCATCCCGCCACTTGATGATTGTGGCATATGCCAATTAAGTTGCGGTAAAGCAACGGACTACGCAAGTATCTTAAATCTTTATATAACTGTTCCAAAATCGCGTGACGTTCTCTTTGGCATAGCCGCGAATTCTGTTAGCTCTGGATTCGTTCGGTAAATTTGGTGTCAACGTACGACTTTCGGTGGTTCGAGCATGCGTTTTGCCCCCTGAGGTAGCCGTAATCTGTTGCCGATTATTATTCATGAGGCGCTCGTCGCAGCCGACTGAAACCAAAAAAGCGACTTTTAGTGACAATGCGCAAGACAAAATTAGGGTTTGTTAACCTCTCGAAGGTAACTTCCTAAGAATGAATTAGCCCGTCTCGCCGGATTTGAGAACGGGCTCTCAGTGAGATTGAGTTAACTTCGGGCAAGGTCCTGGAAACAGGGCAGGGGACAAGAGGAAGAAACGCATGCGAGTCCTTCTCATTGAGGACGATAGCGCGACGGCACAAAGCATCGAACTGATGCTGCAATCCGAAGGCTTCAATATTTACACAACGGATCTTGGCGAAGAAGGTGTCGACCTCGGCAAGCTCTACGACTACGACATCATTCTTCTCGATCTCAATCTGCCAGATATGAGCGGATACGAAGTCTTGAAGACCTTGCGCGTTGCCAAGGTGCAGACGCCGATCCTCATTCTCTCGGGCCTCGCCCAGATCGAGGACAAGGTCCGCGGATTGGGCTTTGGCGCTGACGACTATATGACCAAGCCCTTCCATAAAGACGAGCTGGTCGCGCGCATTCACGCCATCGTGCGGCGCTCGAAAGGGCACGCACAGTCCGTCATCGATACCGGCGAGCTGCGGGTCAATCTCGATACCAAGACCGTCGAAGTCAACGGCCAGCGCGTGCATCTGACGGGCAAGGAATACCAGATGCTCGAGCTGTTATCGCTGCGCAAGGGCACGACGCTGACCAAGGAGATGTTCTTGAACCATCTCTACGGCGGCATGGACGAGCCGGAACTCAAAATCATCGACGTCTTCATCTGCAAGCTGCGCAAGAAGCTGCAGACGGCGACCGGCGGCCAGCACTACATCGAAACCGTCTGGGGCCGCGGCTACGTGCTGCGCAATCCCGGCGACGAAAATACTGTGGCTGCCTAAGGTCTCCGAACCTGCCTGGGCGTTCCGGAGCGGTTTGACATAGCTAATTGTCTCTAATACCTTCCAAAACTGAACAAGGGCTTCCGAAAGGAAGCCCTTTTTTGGCTCAAAGACCGGTCCTGTGAAAACCAAAACTATATTTGCGCTTCTCCCCTATTTGGGGGACGCGGCCATCAAAAATTTGTGGCTCGATAGTGTGTCGATGATTTCCTTCGGC
>JANNUW010000276.1:0-4371 GCA_031414095.1 Hyphomicrobium sp.
CAAAGCCAACGAGGTGAAAGACGTCCTTGCCGATATCAATACCAATAGAGGAAAATGCCGGCAGTTCAGTTCTTGTGGTATTTGCCATGGGATGCTGCTCCTATTGTTAACAGGTGCAATCTTAGCAGACTGACCTGCTGGTTCTGAGGGAGCAGCCGGTCCATCCCATTAGCAGACTTGGACTGCCTTCCAGATGGCCGAAGTCGCTATCCCAAGACAGCTCTTCGCTGACATCTTGCGGCTGATCGCCGAACTGCGGCTACCGCTTGATCCAGAAGCGGAGTGAGTGGTTTGGTTGTAATGCGTTCAAGCGAAAACCAACGGAGAGCTATACCTTGATCAAGAAAAAAACGACCATTATCGCGCGGATTGGGCTGGTGTCACCGACTTTGAAGCGTCGCAGACCCCAAAGCGAACGCCCAGTCTTGCCTATGACGCCAGGTTGCGCAATCATTGAACTTAACAAACCAGTCATCTGGTGGATGTCGGTTTGGTTAGCTCTTATGTTTGGATATCAATTTTGTATCGCAACGACGGTCTGGTAATTCCAATATTCAGGTCGTCCTGTCGTCTTCGGGGAAGGGAGTATATCATGACCCCTTGTAATATATGCGGAAACCTTCATTTCATTCCGGGTCCTTTGGGGCGGTTGAGCAACAGTGGAGTACCGCCCCGCTGCGTAGGTTGCGGCTCGCTGGAGCGTCATCGCGTGATGCGAGCTGCCATAGATGCGATAAGTGATCGTCAACGTTTTTCTGACTATCGGCTCATCCGCTTCAGCCCGGATTCTACCGTCGATGATTCTTGGTTCGCCAGCGCGGAAACTTCAATTTTCGATGGCGCAAACTCCCTCGACATCCAGTCGATCACCCGCCCAGATGCGGCCTATGACGTCGTAATCTGCTCGCATGTTCTGGAGCATGTGAAAGAGGACGAGCAGGCGATCCGGGAACTCGTTCGCATTCTGTCGTTGCGGGGGTTTCTTGTTCTGGCGGTGCCGCGCGCCGATACGGGCGAACCGATCGAAGATTGGGGCTTCGCGGACCCCGCCAGGAATCTGCACTACCGCGGCTACGGGCGCGAATTCGATGCTCGTCTCACGTCGATAGTGTCACCGGTTCACGTGTTCGCCGTCACGCAGCGAGATCCGGTAACCGGTGACGCCAAGAAGTTTCATCTCCTGACAAAGTCGGATTTCTGGCGAGACCGCGTGCAAGTATCTGGCGTGGCTGCCTGACAACGATACTATAGGAGTTGGTGACCTGTCCGGGTTTACACCGTGAATTGAATTTTGGCATCGAACAAAAACGTTCTGTCGGATACGGCCCCGCCCTTGTTCAGCTCTTCGGATACGATGGCGATTTGAGCCACAAGTATTGCGGGTCTCCCGTCAACTCCTGCGCAAGGTCATACATTGCAGTTTTAACTGCAGCGTACTTCCGCTCCCCTTCAGCGTCGCTTTTCTGGGCACTGCCATAAAGGACGGCCTCCCCGCAATTCGCGCTGCAAACTCAAGCTGCCTGGTCTCCTTCGGCCCATTTCACGATCAACTGAAGTTGGACTTTCGCCTGCTCATACTCCCGGTAGAAATTGAGCAGGTCACGCAATGGGCCAGAGATACGTTCGAATCCCGAAACGAAGGCGACGACAACTTTGGCAAGGCTGCAGAACGCGCCGCACGCGTGGGTTTTGAGTTCATAGAATTGCACTCGGCCCACGGCTATCTGTTGCATCAGTTCCTTTCGCCCCTCTCCAACCACCGCACCGACCAATGGGGCGGGTCACTGGAGAACCGCATGCGCTTTCCCCTCGCCGTTGCACGAAGGGTCCGCGAGGCGGCTCCCAAGCTGATGTTAGCTGCGCGGCTTTCGGTCACCGACTGGGTCCCGGGCGGATTCGATTTAGATGAGGCGATTTTGGTGGCCAAGGCCTACAAACTTGCGGGCGCAAATTATATCTGCTGCTCGAGCGGCGGCAACTCCCCACTGCAAAAGATGCCGACTGGCCCCGGCTATCAGGTGCATCTGGCGACAGCCATAAAGAAGGGCGCAAACATCGCTACGCGCGCTGTGGGACTGATCGACGATCCGCATCAGGCCAACGACATTGTGGCTTCAGGGAAGGCCGACGTAGTAGCGCTCGGAAGAGCCTTTCTTGCCGATCCGCGCTGGCCATGGCGGGCGGCGGCGCAACTGGGCCACGCGATTGTTGCACCGCCGCAACTGCTGCGCTCCGTCCCGTTGATTAAACAGTGGACAGAGGTGACGACGCGTACCTAGGATTGCTCAGCCAGTTGTGATTGACGGCAAATTCTAAAAGCGGAAATGTCGCTTTCTACCACCCGTAGTTGCCAACAAACCAAAAGCGGACGGACGATCTACTGAAATCTGGTGATCATCCATTCCTCTTGTTGTGGACTATTTCTAGCAAATATTCCCTCGAGAGTATTTTTTCAAATTTTCTTTAGTGAAAAGAGTGTTCGCTAGCAGTTAAAATGCAGATATGGAGTGAGAGCACCCGTTCCTTGACCAGGCGTCACATCGCTCAGTTCTTCTTTTTCTTGTTGTGCAAAGCGGCCATCTCTTTGACTAACTTGTCCAAAGCGAGGCTTTGAATGGGCAAATGCAATTCATTGCCGCTCGTAAGCAAAAGTCGAACTTGCACCAATGTTGCAGTCATAGGGTACGCCAGCCCAAGATAATCGACTACTTCTGGCATCTCGAAGGGACCTGAGCCACTCAATTGAACTGTCGTTGCCATGCCATTCATTCCTCTGTTGGAAAATTTTTCATTTACGCTTAAGTCCGACTCCAGCTCGACCTGGGGATGACTTCGGTGCGAGTTGTGCCGCTGGGAATTTAGCATGCCATTTAAGTTATGGTCCGAATATGTTTGCATCCGCGAACCTGTATCGACAAGATTCGACAATTACATGTCGGCGATCATCCTTTGCTGATGTTGTGGACTATTTCCAACAATTATTCCCCGGTAAATAATTGATCTTGTTCATTAAAAAGAAAATGTACCAACTATCTGGTGACAACAGTCATTACTTAGCAGTTGAAATATATTCGCTATCAGATGCGCAGCGGACATCGGGTGAGACTTGGCTGGTTTCAGCATTTGACCCGGTGCGGAAGTCGGGCCGGATAGACTCTCGGTCGAGGTTCCAATACGATCACTTTCTCTGAGCTCTGTGAAAGCAATAACGCCCATGACCGAAATTCGCGCCCAACGCCGCCTCGCTGCTATCGTTGTCACTGAGTTGGTGGGTTATAATGTGGTGGGGCGGCCGGAAAATTAGTAATGGACCGCAAACTCACTACCATTCTTGCCGCCGATGTCGTGGGTTATTCCGCGCTCATGGAGCGCGATGAGGCTGGAACCCATGAGCGGCTGCAGGCAGGACGCAAAGAACTGTTTGAGCCCGAGATCGTGCGCCATCGCGGGCGGGTGTTCAAGCTGATGGGCGATGGGCTGCTGGCCGAATTCGGCTCGGTGGTCGATGCGGTCGAATGCGCGGTGAGCATGCAGCGCGGTCTGACCGAACGCAACACCGAAGTGCCGGAGGATCAGCGCATCCAGGTGCGCATCGGCATCAATCTGGGCGAGGTAATTGTCGAGGGCGAAGACTGCTATGGCGAAGGTGTCAACATTGCCGTCCGCCTCGAACAACTGGCAGACCCGGGCGGCATCTGCGTTTCGGGCAAGGTCGCCAAGGAAGTCGAAAAGAAACTGGCCTTCGGCTTCGAATCAATGGGGGCGCAGAAGGTCAAGAACATTGCGGTGCCACTGGAGGCGTTCCGGGTGAAGCTGGACGTGCAGGCCGGGCCGAGGCGGCCGGTGCGGGGTCGGCGGGGGGGTCTGGCGGCGGTGGCGGCGCTGGTGGCCGTGGGGGTGGCGGGGTTGGTATGGTGGCAGTGGCAGGGTGCGGAGACCGAGACGCTTGGCCCCGAACTCGCAGCAGTGGAGCGGGTCGGGGTTCCCGTGATCGCGGTTCTGCCCTTCGAGAACATGAGCGGCGATCCGAAGCTGGAGTATTTCAGCGATGGCATGACGGGCAACCTGATCTCGATGCTGGCAGGGGGCACGGAACTCAAGGTGATCGCGAAAAATTCGACCTTTGCCTACAAGGGCAAGCCTACCGACGCGCGTCAGATCGGGCGCGACCTGAACGTGACCTACGTCATCGAGGGAAGCATCTGGAAGGAGTCGGAGCGAGTTCGCGTCACGGCGCAACTGATCGACGCGCGGACGGGGCAGAATGTCTGGGCGGAAAAGTTCGACCGGAGCGGCACCGACCCGCTGGCGCTACAGGATGAGGTGACGGAAAGGATCATCGGCACCCTGGGTGGTCAGCGTGGCATAATG
>JANNUW010000277.1:0-3253 GCA_031414095.1 Hyphomicrobium sp.
GGTCCAGACTGTGTGAAAACGCGTTTCATGCTATGATTCTTCTGTCACTTGCGGGAGGATTTGATGAAGCGTTTTGTTGAAGGCGTTGATCGCTTGCAAGGCACTCTGTTTCCAGATGCACTTGAGGATTGGGTTGGTGACGACAATCCGGTTCGGGTGATTGATGTCTTTGTTGACGAGCTTGATCTTGGCGGTCTTGGATTTGACCGCGTGGACCCGCTGGCAACGGGAAGGCCTGGCTATCATCCTGCGGTTCTGCTGAAGCTCTATGTCTATGGCTATCTGAATAGGGTTCAATCGAGCCGGCGCCTTGAGCGTGAAGCCTGCCGTAACGTTGAAGTGATGTGGCTGACTGGCCGACTTGTGCCGGATCACAAGACCATTGCCGACTTCCGCAAAGACAATGGCCGTGCGATCCGTAATGTCTGCAGCAGGTTCATTGTCCTGTGCCGCAAGCTTGACCTGTTCGCCGATGCGTGCGTTGCGATTGATGGGTCCAAGTTCAAGGCGGTCAATACGCGCGACAAGAACTTCACTCGTGCCAAGGTGAAGCGTCGCATGGAGCAGATTGAGGAAAGTGTTGATCGTTATCTGCACCAGTTGGACAGCGCCGACAGGCAAGAGCCATCACAGGCGCGCACCACCAAGACCACCCGGTTGAAGGACAAAGTTGTGATACTGAAGCAGGAGATGCGGCGCCTGGAAATACTTGAAACCCGGATGCTTGCAACACCGGACCAGCAGATATCACTCACCGATCCCGATGCCCGGTCCATGGCAACGAGTGGTCGAGGCTCCGGCATGGTGGGCTACAATGTTCAGGTTGCGGTGGATACCACGCATCATCTGATTGTTGCCCACGACGTGACCAATGTCGGCACGGACCGGTCGCAACTCTTTCAAATGGCGCAGAAAACCCAAGCCATTCTCGAAACCGATGCGCTGGATGTGGTAGCCGACCGGGGCTACTTCAGCGGCACGGAAATCCTGGCCTGTGATGAGGCGGGTATCACGGTCACGCTGCCCAAACCGCAGACCTCAGGCAATAAAGGCAAAGGCCTGTTCGTCAAGCAGGACTTTCGCTATCTGCCGGGCGAAGATGTCTATCTTTGCCCTGCCGGCGAACGCTTGGTCCACCACTTCACCAATGAAGAAAAGGGGCTGACGCTGCACCGCTATTGGACCAATGCCTGCCAGAGCTGCGCCATGAGGGATCGCTGCACGACCGGCAAGGAGCGCCGGATTACACGCTGGGAGCACGAGCATGTTCTTGAAGCTGTCCAGCAACGTCTCGACGAGCACCCGGAGAAGATGCGTCAGCGGCGCGAAACAGTCGAGCATACGTTTGGAACAATCAAGTCATGGATGGGTGCGACCCACTTCCAAATGAAAACACTGAAACGGGTCGCCACCGAGATGGCGCTGCATGTGCTGGCCTACAATCTCAAACGCGTTATCAACATCCTTGGCATCAACCAGTTGATGGCGGCAATGAGAGTGTGAGCACCTGTTGGGCGTAATTTATCTCCCCATACGGCCAAGTCACCGCCCAGAGCCCCATGTCCCGCCCATAAGATGACACCAGACGCCGAAATAGAGAAATTAACCCGCGAATGCCGGTCTTGCAAAAAATACGAAGCTATAAAAAAATAACTGCGCGTTTTTACACAGCCTGGGTCAAAGTGAGAAGTCAAAATTGGAATACTGATTGTCTGCAAAACCCCGAATAGCCGACATGACCAGCATCGCAAAAATCAGGACTTAAGCACCTCTGCTTCAGTCTTCGCGAATTAAGGACCGAAGGTTTGTATCTGTCCATCGCAGAATTTTTGGCAAACTTTCAGCTACACTCGGTCCATTTGACCGAATTTGCCTCAGATGAAACTACAGCAAGATAAAAGGAATGGTGACAACTCGTTTCTATCAAATTGAAATTCAAAGGGCTTTTTAGAGTCAGCCAATAAGAGCCAACTCCAATTTGACGCCAGCCAAATGATAGAGCTTTATCGCCGTGGCTTGGCAGTTTTCTTGTCCCAGGCAAGTTGCCGATGCTTTAATTGCCAAGAAGAAGGAAGCAGAACAATCTGGCGATGAGAGCGAGCGGCAATCTGCTGAGCAGCGCAAGAAATCTATACTTGACTTACTTGGCACTGAAGTTCAGCTTCGCAGCAAGCGTGAGCTGATCGAGCGCTTCATCAATGACTACCTTCCTGGGATTGCTTCTTCCGATAAAGTTGAAGGTGAGTTTGAAGCCTTCTGGACTGCTGAGCGCGAAAAGAGCGTCGCTGAGCTTTGTGAGAAGGAAGGACTTGAACCGGCTGCAATCTCAGAAATCATCGCAGACTTCCATTTCACCCAGCGCGCTCCCTTGCGAGAACGAGTTGTCGCGGCGTTAAAGGAAAAACCTAAGATACTTGAGCGGAAGTCAATTATTGAACGTGTCATACACAAGTTAATGGAGTTGATCAGAACTTTTGATGATGCCTGAAGTTGACATCAAACCCTCTGAGACAATTGCGTGGCTTCGAGCTTACGTTCCGGGGTTTGATGCTCTAACAATTCGCGAGATCAGTGAGGCAACAGACTTCCTATTGCTGTGGAGCATCTTCGAACTAAATGCCCTGTCGGGGAATGCTAATGTTGGTAGCATTCTCAAATTTGCAGACAAATTGGATTCCACTCGCACTATTGATCAAAGCGTTTTGGAAGAAGCTGTGGGCTATTTCAAAAACAGGTACTTTAGCAGTGGCAATTTCACTGAAGCCTTTTCCAGTTTGTACAACCGAGCGGACCAAGGAAAAGCTGTAGTCGAAGAGTTCTTGCGCAGCGAAACTAAATCCAGCGGAAGTGACCTCACGGCAGTACACCTGATAATCTATCGTCTCAGGAACAATTTCGTACACGGCACGAAAATGGCGTATGGCTTAGCTGGACAGTTAGAAAACTTTCGACACGCAAATTCATTCATCAAGGAAGTTTTAACAGCCTTACACAAGCAAGTTTGACTGACCTATGGTGCTTACTATGTGCTTACTTTGAGAAATCTTCGCTGGTCTAAATATCTGTAACTCATTGAAATCATTGGCGCACCCGAAGGGATTCGAACCCCTGGCCTCTGCCTTCGGAGGGCAGCGCTCTATCCAGCTGAGCTACGGGTGCTTTGCGGGGTATCTATAGGCAAAGGGGCTTGCTTTCGCAATGGCTGGAAACTGGGTTCGGGGGGTGGCATACTGGGTTTCATGTCCCAATCAAA
>JANNUW010000278.1:0-1829 GCA_031414095.1 Hyphomicrobium sp.
GTCATCGCCATACCACCGAACAGGAACGGGATCAGACCGCCGAGCAGCAGGCCGGCTACGACGTAGGGGTTGGCGAGCGAGAAGTCGATATTGACGCCCTTGAAGTACTGGAACTCCGTCGCGCCAGCCTTGTTGGCTTCCGAGATGAAGTAGGTGAGGTCCGACGAATATGCGGCGAACAACACGAGCGCACCCAAGCCAGCCGAGCCGATGGCATAGCCCTTGGTGACGGCCTTGGTGGTGTTGCCAACCGCGTCGAGCGCGTCGGTCGAACGGCGCACTTCCTTGGGCAGACCTGCCATTTCGGCGATGCCACCAGCGTTGTCCGTCACCGGACCGAAGGCATCGAGCGCCACGATCATGCCGGCGAGGCCGAGCATGGTGGTTGTCGCGATCGCGGTGCCAAACAAGCCGCTGATGTTGTAGGTGGCGAGAATGCCGGCGACGATGGCGAGCGTCGGCAGGGCTGTAGCTTCGAGCGAAACCGCAAGACCCTGAATGACGTTGGTGCCGTGGCCCGTGACCGAGGCTTGGCTGATCGAGCTGACCGGACGGTAGCCGATGCCGGTGTAGTATTCCGTGATCCAGACGATGGCGCCCGTCAATGCGAGGCCGACGAGGCCGCACTTGAACAGGTTCCAGCCGGTGATCGACAGATCGCCAACCTTACCGACTTCGCCAAAGCCGCCGAGCACGTATTCAGTTGCAAAGTAGAGGCCCGCGATCGACAGCACGCCAGAAGCGATGACGCCCTTATAGAGCGCGCCCATGATTGAGCCGTTCGAGCCGAGCTTGACGAAGAAGGTGCCGATGATCGAAGTCACGATGCACGCCGCGCAGATGGCGAGCGGATAAAGCATCAGCTTTTCAAGATTGGCCTGACCGGCAAAGTAGATCGCCGCCAGAACCATGGTCGCGACCACGGTCACCGCGTAAGTTTCGAACAAGTCGGCCGCCATACCGGCGCAGTCGCCGACGTTGTCGCCGACGTTATCCGCAATGGTAGCCGGGTTGCGCGGATCGTCTTCCGGGATGCCGGCTTCGACTTTACCGACGAGGTCGGCGCCGACGTCAGCGCCCTTGGTGAAGATACCGCCGCCCAAACGGGCGAAGATCGAAATCAGCGAAGCGCCGAAACCCAGCGCGACGAGCGAGTCGATGACCGTGCGGCTGGCAGGGGCCAAGCCCATGGGGCCGACGAGGAACAGGTAGTAACCAGCAACGCCGAGTAGTGCGAGGCCGGCAACCAGCATGCCCGTGACGGCGCCTGCCTTGAAGGCGATGTCGAGGCCGCCCGCAAGCGACTTGGTCGCGGCCTGCGCGGTACGCACATTAGCGCGCACAGAGACATTCATGCCGATGTAGCCGGTGATGCCCGACAGCACAGCGCCGATCAGGAAGCCCAGCGCCACGAGGCCACCGAGCAATTTCCAGGCGATGAGAAAGATAACGGCGCCGACGACGGCGATAGTGCGATACTGACGATTGAGATAGGCCTGCGCGCCTTCACGGATCGCGGTGGCGATTTCCTGCATCTTGGCGTTGCCGGCGTCAGCATTCATTACCTGCTGGATGGTGTAGCCAGCATAAACGAGAGACAGCGCCCCGCAGGCGATGATCCCCCAAAGAATATCGGTCATAAGCTTCCCCTTGAGCCGTCCGGTTCTAGCGTCCGGAGGTGTGTCATAGAAAATGGCAACCGGCAGGTTGAGAAACCCCCGAGCCGCAGCCATTCCGTTCCCGTGTTGGACGAGAGTCGCGGCGGACCATGCCAAAAGAGCCTCGTCCACGCAACCAGACCGCTAAAAGATGCCCCAGCTAATGGGGTG
>JANNUW010000279.1:0-6741 GCA_031414095.1 Hyphomicrobium sp.
GCCTGAAGGCGTTCGACGATACAACGGTGGTCGAAACCTTCCCCGAACTCGAACGCGCGGTCGAAGCGCGGATGGCATGGCTCAAAAGCTTCTCTTCATAACCGGGCATCTGGCCCAACCGCGGCTCGTCCAAACGGTCGAGGGCGTGGGGCTGCCTGAAGGCTCGTGGCGCGTCCACAACATCGGCATCAAGGTTGCCGCCCTGATGACCGAAGCCATCGTGCGCAATCGCTTGAAGGGCCCGCTCGACGCCGACCGCGTGATCCTGCCCGGACGCGTGCGGATGGATCTCGACAGCCTGAAGGCACACTACGGCGTGCCGTTCGAGCGCGGGCCCGATGAACTCGCAGATCTGCCGATATATTTGGGGCGTGACGGCAAACCGCCGGACCTGTCCAAGCACGACCTGCGCATTTTCGCCGAGATCGTCGAGGCGCCAACGCTCAGCGTCGATGAACTCGTGGCTCGCGCGCTGCGCCACAGGGCGGCCGGTGCCGATGTAATCGACATCGGCTGCCAGCCCGATGTGCCGTTTCCGCATTTGGAAGAGGCTATCCAAGCGTTCAAAAAGGCGGGTCTCAGGGTCAGCGCCGACAGCGGCAACGTTGCTGAACTCGAACGCGCGGCCAAGGCGGGTGCCGACTTCGTGCTGTCGCTCGATGAGTCGTCGCTCGATGCGGTCGCGGGCACGGCCTGCGTGCCGATCCTGGTGCCCAAGCCCCACGGCGATTTAAAATCGCTGCTGCGTGCTATCGACAAGGCGAAGGCTATGGGCATCGCGCATATCGCCGATCCGATCCTCGACCCGATCCACTTCGGGTTCACGACGTCGATAAGTCGTTACGCGGAACTGCGGCGGTTGCGCCCTGATGTTGAAATTCTGATGGGCACCGGCAATCTGACTGAACTCACCGACGCCGATAGCCAGGGCGTAACGGCGACGCTGCTCGGCATTTGCTCGGAGCTCCACATCCAAAATGTGCTCATTGTTCAGGTGTCGCCGCACACGCGCCGCACGGTCGAAGAGCACGATGCCGCGCGCCGCCTGATGTTTCGTGCACGCGAAGATCAGAGTCTGCCCAAATTCTACGGCGGCGGTTTGCTGTCGCTGCACGAACTCAGGCCATTTCCGTTGTCGAGTGCGGAGATCACGGCCAATGCCGCGGGCGTGCGCGATGCCAACTACCGTATCGAAGTCACCGGTGACGGCGTGCATATTTACAACCGCGACGGCCATCACATCGCCACCGACCCGTTTGATTTATTTCCCAATCTCGGCGTCGAAGCCGACGGCTCGCACGCGTTCTATCTGGGCTACGAACTGGCCAAGGCCGAAATTGCCCTGGCGCTCGGCAAGCGCTACGCGCAAGATAATCCGCTCGACTGGGGCGTTGCGGCCGACAAGAAAAGCGAAGACCTGATCCGCCACGCCCCCGAAGGCGCCACCCTCAAAGCCGCCAAAGACCGCCGCCGGGGCGAATGAGCCGCGGCTATCAACTTACTGCGTTCCCGGCCAAGCACGCGGGTAAGCGTGCATTGAGCCGGGACCGCGTCCCTATTTGCCTGGACGAGACCCCGGACCGGCGCGCCTCACGTTCGTTCGCCTCCCCGTCCGGGAATGCAGGCATTGGGGAGGGGACTTACCCGCGAGCCTCAGCTAGCGAGGCGACGGCGACGGCGGGAGCGAAGTGGGCGGCGGCGGATTGCAATTCATCGGGCGCGTTGGCGAGCGTGCCGAACGAGACGAATGGCCGGCCAAGGCGGCTCGCGATCACAGCCGTGTCATCGACGCCGATGCCCGCTCCCACGACGGCAGCGCCGGGCGGCAACCCCTGGGCAGACAGCACCTGATACGCGCCGTCTGAGATCGAACGCAATTGCTCTTCGCGCACGAAGGCGGCCGCTGCACGCCAATCATGCGCGGGCGCTTCGCTCGCATCGCGGCCCAGCATGCGGGCAAAGCGGTTCAAGCTTTCCTGCATGGACTGTCCGCGGCCATCGGCCGTGGCGTGCAGATCGAGGCCATCGGGCAGCAAATCCAAGATGCGGCGCACGTCGGCCATGGTCGCCAGATATTCGCGCGCCAGCGTCACCCATTGGCCTTTAAATGGCGCGCGGTTCGCAACGCCCATGACGGCGGTGCGGGTGTAGCCAGTGTAGACGAGTTCGCCGGTCGCTTGGCGGTCGGCGTCGGTGAGGCCGCGGGGTACCGGTTTGCCGCCAACGACGGGGATAAGGTCGGCCGTGGTCGATCCGAAGTCGATGAGGAGCGTGTCGGGATAATGACGCGCAACGAGTTCGGCCGTTGCCAAGAAATTTGTCGAACCGGCATCGCTTGCGAATTTCATGGCGTCGGTGGCCGAACCAAATCCGCGCGCGCCCATCCAAAATCTGGTCTCAGGCCCGAATTCGCGCACCATGCGCGCCGTCAGGGTGATTACGCCCGTCTTGCGATCGGGAAACTGGTCCGATAATTCGCCAGTCATCGTGATGGCGTGGCGCGTCGCGCGAGACAGCAGCGGTGCCGCTTCAATCAAAGCCGCGTCGAGCTTGTCCGTACCTTGCCATAACGGGCAGTGAAACTGCGTCGCAGCCACTGTGCGGCCGTGCTCGACAAGGGCGACCTTCAAGTGCGCGCCGCCAACATCCAATCCTGCCGTTATGGTCAAGCGTTGCTCCACTGCGAGACGAACAGGCCGCATCGGCCCAGGAGTTCACATTTGAAGTGCTACCGTTCATCTAGCAAGCCCTGAGAAGGATTCATGGCGTGATGTTGGCGTGGGCGTTACGCGGGCTGGCTCAGAAAAAAGCGCAACATTTCGTGCGATGCGTCGGGACCGCTGGCGTCGGTGAACGAGCCCGCATTGCTGCCGCCGGACCACGCATGACCTGCCCCGTGAAGCACCCAATCCTCCATGACCGTGCGGCCGCGCTTGTCGCGATAGAGCGTACGTGCATAGCTGCGTCCGCCCGCATTGCCGCTTTCAATCGTCGGCTTGAGGTTGCTGAATTCGCCCGCGCGGGCAACGACGTCGGTGCCGTTGCGCGGATGAACTGTGGTATCACTGTCGCCGTGAAAAACGATTGTCGGCACGAAGGCGCCGGCTGCGCGGGGCTGAGCGCCGTTGCGTGGTTTTGAATATCCGCTCATGGCCGCGAACGCAGACGGCATGTCGCTCGCGGCACCACACGCGAGGCCTGAGTGAACGCCGACAGCGCGGTAAAGATCGGCATAAGCCTCAGCCATGATCGCCGCCGCCGCTCCTCCCGCAGATAATCCCGCGATATAAACACGGCCAGGATCGATTGCGCATTTGGCCATGATTTCGCGGGTCATACCGGCGATGAGTGCGGGCTCTCCCGCGTCGCGCCCCTGATGCGAACTCTGAAACCAATTCCAGCATTTCTGCGCGTTCGCAGACACGGTCTGTTCGGGGTAGAGGACAAAGCACTCGTGTTCTTCAGCACGCAGGTTCATGCGCGTGCCGGCGGCGAAGTCTTCGGCCGATTGAGTGCAGCCGTGCAGCATGATGACGAGGGGCCGCGCGCCGCCCCTGCGCCTTGTCGGCGTGTAGAGTTTGTAGCCACGGCTGCCAGCGCCGCTGATATAAGAGCCAGCCGCAAATTGTCCGGTTGCGGGCATGACCCCGGTTGCGGAATTGGCCTTTTTGAAAAGGTCGCGGATCTTGACCGGTGATGTGGTCGCGCGTGCGGGGTCGAGCGGCGTGATATCACGAAGGCGTCCAACGTTCGGCTGTTCTGATGCCGGCCCGGCTGTCGGCTGAGTGCTGCGCAAGACTCTTTGCAGCAAGGCTGTTGCGTCCTTGAGTTTGCCCGCTTTGGTGAGTGCCGTGGCCGCAGCCAGACCACGGGTGAAAAATTCGCTCATCGATAAAGTCCTTTGGTCATTATGGAAGGGCGCGGGCCGCTGCTCAGCGGATACGGTCGGCAAGGGCTGCCTTGACTTGCGGACTGGCGTGCAATGCGCCGAGCACGGTGATGGATGCTATTGTCGCGCGCGCGAGTTCGGCTGAGACATCGGCCGCAATCGTCACCAGCCCGAGCACGTTGAGGTGGAGATGCTGGTGAGCGTCGCGGGCGGCTTCGAGATCGGCGCGGCTGTAAGTGCGCAGTCCCAAGTCGAGCGTGTTGCGGGCAACGCTTTTCTTGACCACATCGGCGTGCCGGTCGATCTGATTGCGGATTGCAGTTCTGATGAAGTCCGAGCGGTTTGAGTAAAACCCTTCCTGGACCATCAAATCGATGTGCCCCAAGTCGACGTAGCCCAAGTTGAGGGTCAGCTTCTCTGTTTCGCCTGTTTTTGGGCGAAGTTCAAAAACTGCCGGTATCATATCGCCATCCTCGGACCATCCATAGGGATGGTATAGGGATGGTTCCGCGCTATTGCAAGGCTCGCAGCTCAAGTTGTCAGAACGGTCGTCACAGCCCTGCGGATCTGATCGAGGGTAAAGGGCTTGGCAATGACACCAAAACGCGCCGGACCAAGCCAGCGTCCGCGCTCGAGGGCCTCATTGAAGCCCGACATCATCAACACCCTGACCGTTTGCGAGGCAGCAAGCGCGTTTTTGGCCAGAGTCACGCCATCGGTCCCGGGCATCTCGACGTCGGTGATGATGAGGTCGAACGCAACGGTCGCAGCCTCGAAGGCTGCCAAAGCTTCGCTGCCGTCTTCGGCAACCTCGATCTGATGGCCATCGAGTTCCAGGGCCCGTCGAACCAGATCGCGCGTCGACTTGTCGTCGTCGGCCAGTAAAATGCGCGCCATGCCTGCCGTCTCCCCCTCAGAGTCTCTAAGCCGTTATCTCAAGTCGTGACCCTGCCGACATAGGGCAGCTCGCGGTAACGATGACCCACGTCCATGCCGTAGCCGACGACGAACATATCCTCGCAACGGAATGCGCGGAAGTCGGCCGCCACATTAACGGCGCGCGGCACCTTTTTGTCGAGCAGGACGCAGGTGCGCACGGATTTGGCGCCGCGGGCCGCAATCAGGTCTTTGGCGAATACGATGGTGCGTCCGCTATCGAGAACGTCGTCGACGATCAGCACGTTGCGGTGTTCGACCGTCAAGTCGAGGTCGCGCAAAATCTCGACGACGCCCGATGAGACCCGGCTTTTCCTGTAGCTCGAAAGGGTCAGGAAATCGACTTCCGGCTCCATGCCGGCGCGGTGCATGGCGCGAATCAGGTCGGCCGCAAAAACAAAGCTGCCTTTGAGAATTGGCACGACCAGCAGCGGCTCGATGTTGGCCGCTTTGATTTCCTGCGCCAGGTCTTCCAGCCGGGCGGCAATTTCTTCCGGCGAGAATATCACTTCCACAGGTTGCGTTGTGCTGCCGAGTTTGGTGGGCATCGAGCCTCCGCGCCGCGATTCGTTAAGCGATTTCCACCCTTAACGGTTGACGGCTGATTATGCACAACAAATCAGGCGGATGATGCGATCAACACGCGCGACCTTAGCGCGCCTTAGACGACGTGCGTAACCCACGAGGCCGCCACAATCCTGGCCGATTGATCAACGGTTGAATATGCGCCAAGAAGCGCGTGCGGTACTGATTTGGTATGCGGACGCGGCATAGGTGCGTACGTGGCGGTCAAGGGTAGGAAAAAACTTACGTGATCAGACTCAACAATCTGGCGCTGCAATACGACCATGGGCAGGAAATCCTGCACGACGTCAATTTTCATGTCCGCCCCGGCTCGTTCCACTTTCTGACCGGGCCGTCGGGCGCGGGCAAAACCTCGCTGCTGCGGCTCCTGTTCATGTCGATCCAGCCGACGCGCGGTAAAATCGAAATCTTCGGCCAGGATGCGACACGCCTTTCGACCCGTAAACGCGCTCAGTTGCGGCGGCGCATCGGTATCGTATTCCAAGACTTCCGCCTGCTCGACCATTTGACGACCTGGGAAAACGTGGCGCTGCCGTTGCGGGTCGTCGATAAGAAGTTCGACGACTACAAGGAAGACGTAACCGACCTGCTGCAATGGGTCGGTCTTGGCGACCGCATGCACGCGTACCCCTCTGTGCTGTCGGGCGGTGAAAAGCAGCGCGCGGCCATCGCGCGCGCCGTTATCGGCAAGCCCGAGCTGCTGCTCGCTGACGAGCCGACCGGCAACGTTGACCCGCAGATGGCGCGGCGGCTGTTGCGGCTGTTTATAGAACTCAACCGTCTCGGCACCTCGGTGCTGATCGCGACCCACGACCATCAATTGATGCGGCAGTACAAAGCCCCGCGTCTGGAGCTGCACGACGGTCATGTCCGCATCGTATGATCCCAAAACCGGGCGGCCGCTGCCGCCGCCGCGGCCGCAGGCGGATTTCGACCCGTTCGAAAGCTATGTCACAGGCCCCGTGACGGCGCCGGCGACCGCTGCGCCGGCAGCCTTCATAGGCGGCCAGCCTGGTCAGCAGGGCGGCCAGCCTGGTCAGCAACACGTGCAACAATCTGGCGCCGGTCAACAAAACTATGGTGTCTACGAAGACGCGACCTATGCCGACGATCCGCGTTATGCACCCGTAACAGAGGCCGTGCAGCCGTTGCCCGAAAGGCGGGCGTCGCTGCCCGCTCCCGAGCGCGACCCGATGTACGCGCCGGCCCGCAAGACTGTCAAAAACGGTGAGCAAACGAGCGCGCCCGTGGTGCCAGCCGGTTCCGTCACCGGCCGTTCGCTGACGCTCGTGATCACCATCATGTGCTTTCTCGCCTGCCTCACTGCGGGC
>JANNUW010000280.1:0-3338 GCA_031414095.1 Hyphomicrobium sp.
ACCCATGGACGTTTCGACGTGCAACCGATGGCCAACGGCAGTTGATTTCGCAAATGCTAGCACTGTGATGTGATGAAGCGACCTCGTTTCAAATTCCTGAAGCCCTAACCGACGGACCCCATACCGCCAATGCTCACGCCCTACCTCGCTGACAACCTGTCGATGACGCCCGGGATACGGCATGGTTTTTTTACCCGGCAAGGCGGCGTATCTACGGGCCTTTATAAAACGCTCAACTGCGGCGCTGGATCGAACGACGACCGCGTGTCCGTGAGTGACAACCGGGCGCGCGTAGCTGAGTATCTGGGCGCGTTCAGCGGCGATGTTCAAACGATCTATCAGGTCCACTCGGCCGACGTGATCGTTGTCGATGGTCTGGCCGGCCGCGAGGCTCTGCCCAAAGCCGACGCCATGGTGACACGCACGCGCGGCCTTGCCATCGGCATCCTGACTGCCGACTGCTGCCCGGTTCTGTTTGCCGACCCAGAAGCTAAAGTCGTGGGCGCGGCCCATGCCGGCTGGAAAGGCGCGCTTGGCGGCGTGCTGGAAGCCACCATCCGGGCCATGGAAGGGCTGGGTGCCGAGCGCGGGCGGATCGTCGCTTCGTACGGTCCGACCATCGCCCAGCCTTCCTACGAGGTCGGCGAAGAATTCCAGGCTGAGTTTCTGAACAAGGATGCAGCCCACGCCCGGTTTTTCGCCCGTGGGGCTACAAAAGGTAAATACCAGTTCGATCTGCCCGCTTTCGTCCATCACATGTTGGGCGCATCAAGCTTAACGCGCATCGAAGCTTGCGCTCCGTGCACATATCGTAACGAATCGCTGTTCTTCAGCTATAGGCGGGCGACCCATCGAAAAGAACCCGACTACGGCCGCCAAATCTCTGCCATTGTTGTGGCCTAGTGGCCGTATCCACAGAAGAATGTGGAATGCCGGCCGTGAACCGGTAACTTTACTTATCGCTCGCGTGATTGGGTCTGGACGGTTGCCAGCCTACTGGATACACCGGCTTATCAAGTGTACCGGAATGTTTGAACAATTTGGCCGCAAAGTCAGTACGACGGCCGCCGGAAGTCAGCGGGTCAATCAAAGGGGGGCGTCATTGTGACGACCATTTGTGATACTGCGACGTGGCGCACACTTAAACCGGTCACGCTCGCCGTCTTTGCAGTTATTTCGGCCTTAGGGCTGGGCGGCTGTGAAACAGGTTCCAATCTATTCGGATCATCAGGCGATGCGACGACGATCGCCGCCGATCAAGCTCTCGCGCCGGTCGATGGTCAGATGGCGAAAATCGCTGTCGCGCCGTTGCTCGGTCCGCCGGAAACAGTGAACAAGATGTTCCTGTCACAGCTTGGCGGCGCCATCGAGAAACAGCGCATTACGGTTGCCAAAACGCCGACGGACAAGTCGGAATACACGTTGCGCGGCTACGTCGTCTCGGCCGTCGAAAAAGGCAAGACGAAGATCTCCTACATTTGGGATCTCACCGATCGCTCGGGCAAGCAGGTCAATCGCATCTCGGGCGAGGAACAGGTCGCCGCGGGAACGGGTAAAGACCCCTGGTCGGGCGTCACGCCCCAGGTGGTCGAATTAATCTCGACGAAAACAGCGACTTCGATAGCAGCTTGGCTACCGACGCAAGGCCAGTCGGCAGCAATTGCCGCCACCTCAACGGGAGCGCCGGCTACGACAGCTGGGGCGGCAAACCCCGCGGCCCCTGCAGCTGGCGTCCCGATGGCGGCGGCAACACCGCTTGCAACGCCGGTCGTCGCCAACGCTGGCCCAACCACCGGCAGCATCGGCCGCGAAGGCGTCACTTCGATGGTGCCGAGCATTACCGGAGCCCCTGGCGACGGGGGCAACTCCCTCGCGACGGCATTGCAAGCTGAGCTGCGCAAGAACGGCATGGCAACGGTACCGGGCGCGCAAGCCTATAAGGTTGAGGGTAAAGTCAAGGTCGGCCAGGGCAAGGATGGCAAGCAGCCGATTACAATCGACTGGCAAGTCAAGGACCCGGCTGGCAAGAACCTCGGCACGGTGTCTCAGAAAAACGAGATCCCACAAGGCTCGGTCGACGGCGCCTGGGGCCCAACCGCGACCGCTGTCGCCGAAGGCGCTGTCAAGGGCATCATCAAGCTGTTGCCAGCACAGACAAAGGTCAACTGACAAGGCCCTGTGGTCCGTCGAACTGCATCGACGTGCCACAGCGGATAAAGACCAGTACACCAAGCCCGGACAGTTTACGCTCCCGGGCTTGGTTGATAGAACGCCCCCATGAGGGCCGTCTCGATCAATGCCAAGGGATACAGCGATGCCGTTTGATGCGCGCGAAGACAGCGGCAAGGGCATTCCCCGCATGAAAATCGTCTCGGGAAATTCCAACCGCCCGCTGTCGGAAGCAATTGCACAATATCTGAAGGTGCCGCTCACCAAGAGTCAGGTGAAGCGCTTCGCCGATATGGAAATCTTCGTCGAGATCCAGGAAAATGTCCGCGGGCAGGATGTCTTCGTAGTCCAGTCGACATCGTTCCCGGTCAACGACAACCTCATGGAACTCCTGATCCTGATCGACGCGCTCAAGCGCTCGTCGGCGCGCCGCATCACGGCTGTCATCCCTTATTACGGTTATGCTCGTCAGGATCGCAAACCGGGTCCCCGGACACCCATTTCCGCCAAGCTGGTTGCTAATCTCATCGAGCGGGCCGGGGCCGACCGGGTGCTCACGCTCGATCTGCACGCTGGACAGATCCAAGGCTTTTTCGACATTCCGACCGACAACCTCTTTGGCGCGCCGATCATGTCGCGCGATATGCAAGAGCATATGTCGATCAAGAACCTCGTCGTGGTTTCGCCCGACGTCGGCGGCGTGGTCCGCGCGCGCGCGCTCGCCAAGCGGATCGACGTGCCGATCGCCATCTGCGACAAGCGCCGCGAGAAGCCGGGTGAATCGGAAGTGATGAACGTCATCGGCGACGTGCGCGGCAAGGTCTGCGTCCTGATCGACGATATCATCGACAGCGGCGGAACGCTGGTCAACGCCGCCGAGGCGCTGCTGAAATCAGGCGCACTCGAGGTCTCGGCCTACATCACGCACGGGGTGTTGTCGGGCGGGGCGGTGTCGCGCATCAAGAGTTCGCCGCTGAAGTCGCTCGTCATCACCGATTCTATTTTGCCGACCGAAGCGGTCAAGGCCGCCAACAACATTCGCATCCTCCCGATCGCATCGCTGATCGGCGAAGCCATCATGCGCACCTCGCGGGAGGAAAGCGTATCGAGCTTGTTTTACTGATTGCAACAGCGGGGCCGCCGGGCGCACCCCAAATAGAAACGAAAAT